>JAKONH010000185.1 GCA_022702045.1 Spirosomataceae bacterium | reverse complement strand
GGATGTTTAGCAACTGGGGAAGTTCGTCGATGCTGGCGTTCCGGAGAAACTTGCCCAGCCGGGTTACGCGCGGGTCAGACTGAAACTTCATGAACGTAGCCTGATCACGCTGTTCGTCGAGAAACTGGCGTTCGCAGACCTGCCGACCGTCCTGAAACAATGGTTTCTGGCACGAACTCCCCTGGCGCAGGCAGCTGTCGCACAGTTGCCCGCCGGCCGACTCCACTGGTTTGGGCTTGTTGTACATGTTCTGCGACGCCATGCTCTGAATCATGGCGTCGGCCCCGGTGCGCATGGTCCGGAACTTGTACATCTGAAACGGCCGGTAGCCCATACCGATCCGGCGGGATTTGTAGAAAATGGGACCAGGAGAATCCAGTCGGATCAGGATGGTGACGACGGCCATCAGGGGCGATACCGTGACCAGAATCAGCGTGGAGAGTGCGATGTCGAACAGGCGCTTTCCCAGCGGGATGCTTGTATTGGCAAACTGCTTCGTGACCTGCTGACTTCGATACGATTTTTTGTAGATGAAGTAGTAAAGCCGTTTTTTCAGGGTGCTGGCGTCGAATGCGACCGGAAAGATATCAACCGTTGGCTGTCCTTTTTCCTGCACGTTGAAGTCGACCGTCGGCTCGGCAACGAACAGGATTGTGGCGAAACCCTGTTCAAGTCGGCGAAAATTGATGATGTCGAGCAAGTGTCGGCCCATCGTAGTTTCGTTAATGATAACCAGATCGATCAGGCGATCCTGAGCTAGCTGGTTTAGGGCTTCTGCCGCGGTTTCGGCTACGGTTAGCAGAGCCTGATCGCCCAGCGCATAGCGCAGCGCGTCGGTCTGGGCATAGGTACTGTCGACGTAGAGTACCTGAAAGGTGTCACTGGCTGTTATCGTAAAGGAAGAATCCATAGCTGGTTGATAAATCTGACCTTAGCGGGCATCCGTATGATTGGGGGACGGAGTAAACCGGACGCTGCTGCGCTGACCGAGCAGGCGCATCAGCGCTTCGATTTTAGCCTTGATGAACAGGGGGCTGAAGGGCTTGCTGATGAAGTCGTCGGCGCCATGTTGGAGGCATTTTATTTTCAGATCGGTATCCGTTGAGGCAGATAGAATGTAAATTGGGATTGTCTTAAAGAGCGAGCTGTTTTTGATAAGGCTGATAAACTCCATACCGTCGATGTCCGGCATGCTCAGATCGGTCAGGATCACATCAGGAAAATTCCCCTGCTCGAGCCAGTCGACCGCTTCAACGGCGTTACTGAATACGGTTACCCGAAAGTCCGGGTCCATTACATGCCTGACGATTTGCCGGATGTAATTGTCGTCATCAACATATAAAACGTGGTATGCTTTTTCCATACACTTAGTTCAAATCGAGTTGGCTATATTGTCACCATTTTATCTTAAAAATCGGGCCGTACTTTCTAATGTTACTCAAATGAAAGTATTGTATAGTAATCTATTCAAAATGGTCGAGTATTTCAGTGGAATGCTGCTGTATTTAGTTAGTAGACAATTGGGAAGTTGCCTGGATGGTGCAGAAAACAAGTATACCGGTTGGTTTAGACCGGGGTGTCTTTTACACATTTTTTATGCCATTCGTAAACGGCAGCGCGCAGAAAAACGCCTGCTGATCGGCTGGCTGATTTTAGGCACTATCACTGGTCCTGCATTCGGGCAGTCAGCCTGCAACTGCGATTACGTTGTCGATAAAGCGGGTGTCTACACAAACGCTAAACTCAATATTAAACCGGGGCAAACCGTCTGCATAAGGGCGGGCCGTTACGATTACCTGCGCTTCAATGGTTTCGTCGGTACGGCCAGTCAGCCGATTCGCTTTATCAATTGTGGTGGCCTGGTTTCGGTCGGCGTCGACGCGTATTATTCCGGTATTCAATTCAACACGAGCCGGTACTTTGTCCTATCCGGCTCCGGTGACCCGTCGCTTCAGTATGGTTTCAAACTGGACCGGTCGAATCAGTCGGCATCGGGCGTCAGCGTCGGCGGGTTAAGCTCCGACTGCGAAGTAGAACGGGTGGAGGTGGCCTTTGCTGGTTTCGCCGGCTTTATGATCAAAACCGATCCAAGCTGCGATTCAACAACCTGGCGGGAAAACTTCAGCATGTACAACGTCAGTCTGCATGACAATTACGTACACGACACCGGCGGAGAAGGATTTTACATTGGCCACTCGTATTACACGGGTGTAAACGTCACCTGTAACGGTACGCAGAAAATAGTGTATCCGCACCTGATCTACGGGTTGCAGGTGTACAACAACCGGATTGAGCACACCGCTGCCGAGGGGCTGCAATACGGCTGTGCCCCCGACGCCCAGATTCACCATAACACGCTTGAGTACACGGGCATGGCTCCGTTTGCCAATTATCAGAACAACGGCATTCAGATCGGCGGTGGGGGCGGGGGCGACTGCTACAGCAATCACCTGTCGCACGTAGCCGGTATCGGGCTGATCATCGTCGGGCATCTGGGGAACAACCGGATTTACAACAATGTCATTAACGACGCTAGTCTTGACGGTATCTTTTGTGACGATCGCGTTGGCTCATTGCCCAATACATCAATGCTGTTTGCCAACAACACGATCAACAGTACCGGTCGAGACGGTATCCGGCTTTATAACCAGAACAATACCAACCTGATTGTCAACAACGCCATAACGCAGGTCAATGCGCAGGGCAATCAGGGCGGGCGCGTGTTCACGTTTATGCAGGGGGCTCAGGCAACCATGATGACGAACGTAACGGCTGTTGCCGGCACGACGTTGTATACCAACGAATCGGTAGATTTTCGGCCCTCACTAAATTCTCCACTTGTTGGGAATGGTACCAACGTCAGCAACCTGGGCGTAACTACCGACTTGCCGGGTAACAGCCGTGAGGACGGCAGCAACTACGATGTCGGGGCCTATAAGTACGAGTCTGTGTCATCAGCGGGCGCGCGTCAGGGCGCGCGCATGGTGGAGTCGGCTACGGTATCCGGTGAATTATTGCTTTATCCGTCGCCAGCACATAGTCATGTTTCCTGTCAGCTTCCGGCGGAACAAGCCATTCAGCGACTGACGATCTATTCGCAGCAGGGAATCATCGTGTCGACTATGGTCGGCTATCATGCACAAAGCCGTGTCGACGTTTCGGTGGATAAACTGCCTTCGGGCATATACACGGTCGTTATTCTAGGTGCCAACGGCAAGCGGTATACGAGTCGCTTTGTCCGGTAAGGCGAATGCGGGGGATCAACTTGCAGAACACGTAAAAGCGGTAGCGCTTCGACTGAATGCTTCAGAGCTTGTTGTGCCTGAGAACGTTCGATCGAAGCGCTACCACTTTCTTAGCCGACCTGTTATCGGGTTCTTATTTTCTGAACGGTAACCGGTACACACAGGGCGTCCGGACAACTGAACGATAGTGTAGCAGTTCCCGTCGTCTGGCTTTCTATACCCGCGTTGTCGATTACGCGGAACGAGATTACCGAAGCTACAGCGCCGTTTGTACCGTCGACGGGATCGATGTGAATCGGTACATTGCTGGCGACTGTGATGCCCCCCATCGGGAAGGTGGCTGCTGTGTAGGAGGCACCACCGATGAACAGGGTCGTGACGTTCGTTGGGAAACTTACGAAGCGAATGGCGACGACCGTTCCATCGGGATCAGTCCCCGTCAGGCTTGACGGTGGTACCGTTATTGCGTTTGTGCCGCCCGGATTCGACCGTGCTGCCACTGCGGTAGTCGTCGGCGTCGGCAACTGCTCGATACCGAAGTTGGCTCCGCTTACTTCCGCACTGCCAACCGTTACCGACGTAATACCGTTTACCAATCCGTCACCCGCAACTGTAGTCCCTTCACCCACCGTTGTCCAGTTTGTCGGCAAGCTAACCGCCGGTGGCGTGCTGCCTATTACGCCTGCCGTCGTGCTGATTCGTATGTTGTACGAGCCGGGGGCTACGTTGTCAAAACGATAGGCACCCGTCGTCGCCACCGGTACCGAGGCCACCACCGTGTTGGTGCTGTTCATCAGGATGACAAACAAACCACCTGCATTGGTGCCTGAACCATTTATCTGATTATCGGTAAGGCCATTGGCGTCGTTGAGCACGGTACCACTAACACCCGGTGTGATCGTGATGCTGACAATGGTCGTGGTGCAGGTCGGGGTGCTGAGCCGATCACAGAGTTGGTAGGCTAGCGTGTAGGAACCGGGGGTAGTGCCAGCCGCTACCGACACGCTGCCCGTTGCTGGGTTGAGCGTGATGCCGGTGGGGTAGGTGCCC
>JAKONH010000174.1 GCA_022702045.1 Spirosomataceae bacterium | reverse complement strand
ATTCCCGACAAGAGCATTCCCTACGATCAGATCTCGTCGAACTACGTTCGGTTCCTGTTTGAGTTGGGTGAGTCGAAGCGGGCGCTGGAAATTGCCGACACTATGGCAACGCGGGCCGATCAGGTGCTGACCTACGCTAAGAGTGGTCATCAGTTCGGCAGTGCCAACTCGGAACTGTACACGCTGCAAACGATTATCGAAGCCTGTAAGGAAGCCAAGCAAACGGCCGCTGCCAGCAAATACGAAGCCATTTTCCAGAAGCATATAAATGCCTTCGGTTGATCTTGTACTGACCAACGAAAAAGGCCCGGATCATCAGGATTCGGGCCTTTTTCGTTTTTATTGCCTTGCCCGGCTACTGACAGATGCTCGATAAGTTTAGCACGGAGCAAGCCGTTTGGCCGAACAATCGGTTTACCTGTTCTATGGAAACGAGCGTCTGTCTGGATGGGTCCGTTTTAGACAAACCGAGCCTGGATATACTGTGGTTCAAACGCGATCTGCGCTTGCGGGATCATGCGCCCTTACAGGCGGCAATAACAGCCGGGCGTAGTGCACCGGTACGCCCGCTGGTGTTGATTTACTGCTTCGAACCGTCGCTGGTCGTTGATCCAAATTACGACATACGGCACTGGCGCTTCGTGTACGAATCACTAATCGATCTAAATCAGCAGCTTGCTAACCTTCCACCAAAGCAACCTGCCGAAACCCCTGCCTTAACCCACGAATGGCTACCGTTTAGCTTCGATGATGAACCCCTATCGGCCCCACCAACCGGCGCCCCGGTCATCTGGATCTTCCACCACGAAGTCATCAACGTACTAACGGCACTGCACACGCAGTTTACCATTCATACGCTCTACTCACACGAAGAAACCGGCATTCGGCTGACGTATGAACGCGACAAAGCTGTAACCCAATTCTGTCAGCAGCATGGTATCGACTGGCAGGAGTTTCAAAGTAACGGGGTAATTCGGGGACTGAAAAATCGGGACACCTGGACAGCCGACTGGCAGCAAACCATGCAGGCTCCCCAGCAGCAGCCCGATCTGACGGCGTGGTATCCCGCTCCCATCGACATGGACTGGTATGACCGCGAACGCGGCCCTGAGCTGCCCATCGACTGGCAACAGCCAAACCCCTTGTTTCAGCCCGGTGGGGAGCGTAACGCACACCGCTACCTGACCAGCTTCCTGAACGACCGCATTACCTTGTACGCCCAGTCGATTTCCAAACCCCTCGAAAGCCGGCGGGGCTGCAGCCGTCTGTCACCCTATCTGGCCTGGGGTTGTCTGAGCATTCGGCAGGCTTACCAGGCTCAGCGTCAAGTCGCTCAGCACCCGCCCCTACCCGGCATCGGCCGGCAGTTAATCGCGTTTGCATCACGTCTGCGCTGGCACTGCCACTTCATCCAGAAATTCGAGAATGAAGACCGGATGGAGTTCGCGAACGTCAACCGGGCGTTCGATGCTATCGAGAAAAACGATAATGCCCCGCACTATGCCGCCTGGCGGGATGGCCGGACAGGGTACCCGCTTGTAGACGCCTGCATGCGCTGTCTGCGGGTAACAGGCTACATCAACTTTCGGATGCGTGCCATGCTCACCTCCTTTCTGACTCACCATCTGTTTCAGCACTGGCAGGCAGGTGGCTGGCACCTGGCGCAGTTGTACACCGATTTCGAACCGGGTATTCACTACGCACAGATTCAGATGCAGTCGGGCATGACGGGAACCAACACGGTTCGCATTTACAACCCCGTCAAGCAGTCGCAGGAGCATGATCCGGACGGCATCTTTATCAGGCAGTGGATACCGGAGCTGGCCAATTGTCCGCAAGCATACATTCATCAACCCTGGACAATGCCACCCTTGGAGCAGACAATGGCTCATTTTCAGGTCGGCGTCGATTATCCGGCTCCTATTATCGACACGGTGCAGACGGCCCGGCATGCCCGGCAGCTGCTGCATCAGCCCCGTTACACGGAAACCGGACAGGCGGAGCAGGAACGTATTATAAGCAAACACACCTTGCCCGCATCACGACAGGCGAAGCCAGCAAAGCGAAAACCGGGTAAGACCACGAAACCAGCTATCAAGCCAAAAAGCCATCGAAACCAGGCCGTCCTCCCCTATTTAAGTACAGATCAGGTTCCCGTCCCCAGTAAACTCTAAACCGTATCCCACCCCGACCGGTTAACCAGTTGACAAACTAGCCAACTACATGGAATACGTACGATTTGGGAATACGGGCATGACTGTGTCGAAACTGTGCCTGGGTTGCATGACCTATGGCAAACCCACCGAGCGCTGGCCCTGGGCACTGGAAGAAGAAGCCAGCCGTCCGTTTTTCAAGAAAGCACTGGACCTGGGCATTACCTTCTTCGATACGGCCGACATCTACGCCAACGGAGCCAGCGAAGAAGTAACCGGCCGTGCACTGCGCGACTTCGCGAGCCGCGACGAGATTGTGCTGGCCACCAAAGTGTTCAACCCGATGGGGCCCGGCCCCAACGACAAGGGTCTGTCGCGCAAGCACATCATGAGCGCTATCGACGCGAGCCTGAAACGCCTGGGCACCGATTACGTCGACCTGTATCAGATTCACCGCTGGGATACTGATACACCCGTTGAGGAAACGATGGAAGCCCTGCACGATATTGTAAAGGCGGGGAAGGCGCGATATATCGGTGCGTCGTCGATGGCAGCCTGGCAGTTTGCCAAGGCGCAGTACACCGCCGACCTGCACGGCTGGACGCGCTTCGTGTCGATGCAGCCGCAGTATAACCTGGTGTACCGGGAGGAGGAACGCGAGATGTTGCCGTTCTGTGAAGATCAGAAAGTTGCCGTCATTCCATGGTCACCACTGGCACGGGGCCTGCTGACGGGGAAACGGACCAAAGAGCGGAACGAAACCAAACGGGCCGAGACCGATGCCTTCGGTAAATCGCTCTACAGCGATGACGACTTTGCCATTGCTGATCGCGTCACTCAGCTGGCCGAAGCGCGTGGCGTTCCGGCCTCACAGATTGCCCTTGCCTGGCTGTTGCAAAAACCGGTCATTACGGCTCCGATCGTCGGTGCCAGCAAACCCGGTCACCTCGAAGACGCTGTCGGCGCGCTCTCGATCAAACTCTCCAGCGATGAAGTTCGGCAGTTGGAAGAAGTATACAAGCCGCATGCCGTTGCGGGAATTTGATGCTTCGGAGCAAAGAGAAAAGAAGAAAGATGTAAACCGTTTTTGTTATCCTGCTGATAGGATTGAATTGCCATATGGGTTCTTATCTTATCGGTGGGATGACACAATCGCGCAGCTCAAAAGCTATCAATTCAGCTCCGATTCGGTGGCCCGACGGTATTCGTTCGGCGAGTGACCGACCCGCTGTTTAAACACCCGACTGAAGTGCTGCGGGTATTTGAACCCTAACTCATACGCAATCTCGTTGACCGTTTTGCTCCGGTCAAAAATCTTCTCTTTAGCGACATCAATCAGCTTCGATTGAATATAGTCATGCGCCGACTGCCCGGTCTCTTTTTTGACCAGATCGCCCAGGTAGTTGGCTGACAGATTCAACTGCTCGGCGCAGTAAGCTACCGATGGCAAGCCGATCGTTTGGGGCGCATCCGACAGAAAATAACGACTGAGCAGCGTTTCGAGACGAGCCAGAGTACCCTGATGCACATAGTCGCGGGTGATAAACTGCCGGTCATAGAAGCGCATGCAATACTCCAGAAACAGCTCGATATTGGCGACGATCAGTTTCTTGCTGTGCCTGTCGATGGTTTGCTGTAGCTCGTAGTCGATTTTAGCGAAACAATCCATGACAATCTGTCGCTCACGTTCCGATAAGTGGAGCGCTTCATTCGACTGATAGCCGAAAAATGAGTAGTCGTGAATCGACGATTTAAGCGACGTGCCCAGTAGTAAGTCTGGGTGAAACACCAGCGCGTACCCTTTTGGCTGATACGTCTCACCATTGCTGTTTACGCCCGCTACCTGCCCCGGTGCCATGAATACCAGCGTACCTTCCTGGTAATCGTACGTATGTCGACCGTAGATCAGGTCTCCGCATTTCACCTCTTTCAAAAAAACGATGTAGCAGCCAAAGTACATGCGGGAACTCTGCCGTGGTTTGGACTTCGACAAGTCGACTACACTCACCAAGGGGTGAAGCGTTTCGTTGTTATTGAACGCAGTATACTGCCCCACCGACTCAAACCGAATCATCGTTTCCATACGCCTGTTTGATTAGATCGATACGAAGGTACAGGCTTCGACCGGGTTCCGGGTAGCAGCCGGATCGAATCCGTAATAGTGGTAGAGATTTCAGTAATCTGTATACGACCTGACGTATGAATAGCACGGACCTTTGTCCTGTAATCACCTGGTCAGGGTGAGCAAACATTCAACAAAAACAACTCGCAATGCAAACGCGCATTTTAGGAAACGCTGGTTTGAACGTATCGGCGATTGGGCTGGGCTGCATGGGCATGAGCTTTGGCTACGGCCCCGCCAAATCGACAAATGACATGATTCCGGTCATTCAGGCGGCCGTCGAGCAGGGCGTCACCTTCTTTGATACCGCTGAGGTATACGGCCCTTTTATCAATGAAGAACTGGTTGGTCAGGCCCTGGAACCCTACAAAGGTAAGGTCGTAATCGCCACGAAATTCGGCTTCAACATTCAGGACGGGAAAATGATGGGTGCCAACAGCCAGCCCGACAATATCCGCCGGGTTGCGGAAGCTTCGCTAAAGCGGCTTCGGGTGGAGGCTATCGACTTGTTCTATCAGCACCGCGTCGACCCGAATGTACCAATCGAAGACGTTGCCGGTACGGTTAAAGACCTGATCGCCGAAGGGAAAGTAAAGCACTTCGGCCTGTCGGAAGCGGGGGCACAAACCATTCGTAAGGCGCATGCCGTACAGCCGGTAACAGCCCTGCAAAGCGAATACTCCATCTGGACCCGGCAGCACGAGCAGGAAATCATTCCGACCATCGAAGAGCTGGGTATCGGTCTGGTCGCATACAGCCCGCTGGGGAAAGGCTTCCTTACCGGAAAAATCGATCCGACCACATCATTTGCCGAAGGAGACATCCGCAACACCCTACCCCGCTATACAGAAGAAGCCCGCGCGGCCAACCAGGCACTGCTCGACCTGCTGAACCGGTTTGCAGAAGCGCACAACGCCACAACAGCACAGATTGCCCTGGCCTGGGTGCTGGCCCAGAAACCCTGGATCGTGCCCATTCCCGGCACCACCAAAATCAGCCGCCTGACCGAAAACAACGGCGCAGCAGCCATCACCCTAAGCCCCGACGAACTGCGTAACATCAACGAAGCGTCGAGTCACATACAAGTCGTTGGCACGCGCTATACCGAGCAGATGGAAAAGGCAACCGGGCTGTAAGAACAAGACCGACAATCAGTATTTTCTACGGCTTAACAGCTTATAAAACAAGGCTAAATCCCGACCATGATGGCGACATACACTCTAAAGATCAACGGTAAAGTCAGACAGGTAAACGTCGATCCGGCCACGCCGATGCTGTGGGTGCTGCGCGACCATCTGGACCTGACCGGTACCAAATACGGCTGTGGCATTGCCCAGTGTGGCGCCTGTACGATACACCTCGACGGCACGGCGGTTCGCTCCTGCCAGTTGCCGGTATCGGTGGTCGGCAAACAGGCCGTTACAACCATCGAAGGCTTGTCTATGTCAGCCGGGGCAGGTAACCTGCATCCTGTACAGCAGGCCTGGCTCGACCACGACGTGGCTCAATGCGGCTATTGTCAGGCGGGGCAGATCATGAGCGCAGCCTCGCTGCTAAAAACAATGGCAGCGGCTGACCGTACACAGCCCACCGACGACGACATCGACGCGGCCATGAGCGGCAATATCTGTCGGTGCGGCACATACCTGCGCATTAAAGAAGCCATTAAGACAGCCGCAACGAAAGAAACGCCCCCTCGGCCATGAAAACCACAAAGACTACGTACGACCGGCGTTCCTTCCTGAAAACGTCGCTGCTATCCGGTGGCGGCCTGATGCTCAGTGTAAGCTGGTTATCGAGCGTTAAAGCGGCCGATAAACTTCAGACATTGAACCTGCCCGAACCCGAACAATGGGCGCAACTCAACGGCTACGTTCAGATCACCGCTGATAACATGGTGAAGCTGCTATGTCCCAATCCTGAATTCGGTCAGAACGTCATGACGTCGCTGCCAATGATGGTAGCCGAGGAACTCGACGTCGACTGGAAGAATGTGGTGGTAGAAATGGGTCCGCACGATAATGCCAAGCTGGGACCGCAGTTTACGGGGGGCAGTAATTCGGTCAGGATGTACTGGAAACCACTCCGTGAAGCCGGGGCCACTGCCCGGCAGCTGTTGCGTGAAGCAGCTGCCCAGGCCTGGCAGGTACCGATCGAGGACATTACGACGAAAGCGGGTGTCCTGCATCATGCCAGCGGAAAGTCGGCGACTTACGGGGAGATGGCAGCCAAAGCGGCTACGCTTCCCGTACCGAAAGGGGTAACATTAAAATCGCCCAAGGCCTTCACGATTGTCCGTCAGTCGAAGCGCAATGTCGAGGGCAAGAAAATAGTTACCGGCAAACCGCTGTTCGGCCTGGATTACAAGCCTGCCGGTACGCTCACCGCCATGATTCAGCACCCGCCCGCCTTTGGCATGAAGCTAAAGGCGTTCAACGCTGCGCAGGCGCTCAAGATGCCGGGTATCACCGGTGTGTTCAGCCTGAACCTCTACGAAGACGGCTTCGAGCAGGGCGGTTTCGATACCCGAACCTTCAACGACTTGCTGGTCGTAGTGGGCAAAACTACCTGGGAGGTGATGAATGCCCGCAAAAAGCTGGTGGTGCAGTGGGAGCCCGCCGGGGATACGACCGATACGATGGCTGGCCGGAGCGGAAAACGTACCGTTACCGTACCCGGCGGCCTGGAAAGTACCAGCAGCCAACTTGAGAAAATGGCCCAGTACGCCAGACAACCGGCGCAGCAGCTCCGCAAGGACGGCGATCCGGAAACAGCCTTCAAAAATGCGGCTCAGGTGATTGAACGGACGTACAACGCACCGTTTCTGGCCCACAACTGCATGGAGCCGATGAACTTCTTCGCGCATGTGACGGATGAAAAAGCGCTGCTGGTCGGGCCGTTGCAGGCGCCGGGCTGGGTAGAACCGACACTATCTAAACTCCTGAATCTCCCCGCCGACAAAATCGACATTCAGATGACGCGCATGGGGGGCGGCTTCGGTCGACGGGCATATGGTCAGTACCTCTACGAAGCAGCGCTCATCTCGAAAAAGGCAAAAGCCCCGGTCAAACTGATCTACACCCGCGAAGACGACATGACCTACGGCATCTACCGTCCGATGTACACGGCCACCTACCGCGCAGCGCTGGATGCCGACAAAAACCTGATTGCCTTTCATGTAAAAGGAGGTGGTATTCCCGAGCACCCGGTCCATGCCAACCGGTTTCCGGCTGGGGCCATCGACAACTATCTGGCCGAAGGCTGGGAGATTCCGTCCAACGTCACCATTGGTGCATTCCGGGCTCCACGTTCCAATTTCAACGCGGCTGCCGAACAGTCGTTTCTGGATGAGGTGGCCGAAGCTATGGGTAAAGACCCCATTGCGTTCCGGCTAGAACTGTTGAAACGGGCCAAGGAAAAGCCGGTCGGTACCAATAATGAATACGACCCCGACCGATACGCGGGCGTGCTGGAGCTGGTGCGCGACAAAGCGAACTGGGGTAAGCCAGGACACGAGCAGTATAGCCGGGGCGTAGCGGCTTACTTCTGCCATAATTCATACGCAGCCCACGTGGTCGACATGGTGACACGGAATGGACAACCCTACGTAGAACGTGTATTCAGCGCGATGGACTGCGGTATCGTGGTTAATCCCGACGCGGCCCGGAACATGGTGCAGGGCGCGGTTGTCGACGGCATTGGCAATGCGTTCTACGGGGCCCTGACCCACAAAAATGGTGCGCCGGAGCAAACCAACTTCGATACCTACCGCATGATTCGGCACAATGAAGCCCCTACACTAGTCGATGTTCACTTTGTCGAGAATAATCTTGATCCAACCGGACTAGGTGAGCCCCCCTTTCCACCGGTATTCGGTGCCGTAGCGAATGCGCTGTATAAAAATACCGGCAAACGGCACTATAATCAGCCGTTCAAGCCCGATCAGGAGAAACGCACCCAGGGTTAATTGGGCAGAAAGTGAACCACCAACACCTACACAACATGAGCCAATTTCGCCTGTCTTTTAGTAACTATATTCCTGCCCTGCCGGTACTTATTTTAATTACGTCACTTTTATCAATGGGGCAACACACAGCCTTTGCCCAGCAGTCGGATAGAATGGTACGCATCGCCGAAATCGATATTGTTCCGGCTGAGCTGGAAAACTACAAGGCTATTCTGATGGAAGAAGCGGCCGCGTCGGTACGACTGGAGCCGGGCGTCATTTGTATCTTCCCTATGTACCTGAAAGAAAGTCCAACTACGATACGGCTATTGGAGATTTACGCCAGCCGGGCCGCGTATGAAGCGCATATCAAGTCGCCCCACTTCCAGCATTACAAAACCACGACGATGCCAATGGTAAAGTCGCTGAAACTGATAGAGATGACAGCGATCGATCCGGCGACGATGCCGCTACTCTTCAGAAAACTAAACGACAAGTGATGCGTTCAATCGCTGGTTTAAGCCCCTCTCCAACGGGTAAGAGGGGTTGGGGTAATGGCAAACCGACGATACTAGTACCAGTACTACAACTCGTGAATAGAGTAGCCTAAACGGTTCTAGTAGTGTTCAGGCTTACGTTTGAATTTCGCAACTTTAGTTATGATCAACCAGGATACGCGACCCGTTTCGGAATTCAACACAGCGCTAAAATTGAAAGGCTTCAATGTTTTTCAGATAGAGAGCGACAGCAACGCCACGCGCACCTATAGCCGGAAAGATTTTTATAAAATCTGCCTGACGACCGGCAACAGTATTATCCATTACGCCGACCGAAGTTTCGAAGCCTCTGACACAGTCCTGTTCTTCGGCAACCCCCACGTCCCCTATTCGTGGGAAACACTGTCGACCCATTACGTGGGGTATACATGCCTGTTTTCCGAGGAATTCATGACGCTGTCGGACCGGTCGGAAAGCCTGCAAAACTCACCCCTGTTCAAACTCAGCGGCACCCCCATTTTCTCGATAAGCACCCAGCAACGGACGTTCCTCAACACAATTTTCGAGAAGATGATTGAGGAGCAGCAGACAAGCTATTCCTACAAAGACGAACTGATTCGTAGTTACATACACCTGATTATTCACGAAGCGCTAAAGCTGGAACCAGCCCGGAACGTCGACCATCACCGAAATGCGGCTTCCCGGCTTACGTCCGTTTTTCTTGAACTGCTGGAACGGCAGTTTCCTGTCGAGACCATCGACCGGCCGCTACAGCTGACTACGGCACAGCAATACGCCAAGAGTCTGAATGTTCACGTCAACTACCTCAATCGAGCGGTTAGCGAGGTCACTGGTAAATCGACGACAACACATGTTGCGGAACGCGTACTGAACGAAGCCAAAGCCCTGCTGCAACATACCGACTGGAATATCGCCGATATCGCCTATGCCCTGGGCTTCAGCTACCCCTCCTATTTCAACAACTTCTTCAAAAAATTTACCGGTACCAATCCTAAAAGCTTCCGACTGTCGGAGGTTTGAAATGTGTAAGTATTCGTTTGAATACTGTTAATCAGTCTGCCCTTCCCGGCTGTAGTTTTGTTTCTGGCTATACCCGGAAGACAATGACTATGAAATTATTCGTAACAACCGCCTACCTACTGTTTTGTGGTCTGACCATTAGCGGATGCTCCGATTCATCGTCCTCGAAGAAGGACGTGAGTCAGGGAATGTTTACCAAAGGTGAGTTAGGCCCAGCTAAAAACTTTACCGGGAAAGCGTGGAATACGAGTCTGGTAGCCAATGATTCGACTTATAGCACGGTCATGGGTAATGTGTATTTCGAGCCAGGAGCCAGAAGTAACTGGCATACGCACCCGGCCGGTCAGATTTTGATTATTACAGATGGTGTAGGTTACCATCAGATCAAAGGCCAGCCAAAACAGGTACTACATAAAGGCGATGTCGTAAAGTGTCCACCGAATGTACTGCACTGGCACGGTGCCAGCCCCGACACGGGGATGCAACAGATGTACATTATTCCGAATACGGAAAAAGGTATCGTTCAATGGATGCAACCTGTAACGGATGAGGAGTACGACAGCAACGAATAACACCGTCGCCACGGACCCGATACACGAGGAACAGCAACGCAACTTTTCCAAACGGAAAAACAGCCAATGAACATCGTTAAAAATGGATCGCAGCCCTCTGCGAAAGGAAATGCCGACTGGTTTACCGGTAGTGTACGGTTAGATCCACTATTCGCCAAAAAAGACGTAACAAAAGGAGCAGGAATACTGGTCACGTTCGAGCCGGGTGCCCGAACCGCCTGGCATACACACCCTGCGGGACAGACGTTACTTGTTGTCTCCGGCCTGGGCTGGGTTCAGAAAGAAGGGGGGCTATCGAAGAAATTAACCCCGGCGATGTCGTCTGGTTTGAACCTGACGAAAAGCATTGGCATGGCGCATCACCTGATAAAGCGATGAGTCACATAGCAATTCAGGAAGAACTAAACGGTAAAGTTGTAAACTGGATGGAAAAGGTGAGCGACGAGCAATACTCGAAATAAACAGTTGCAAGCGAGATCGATACGCTCGGACTGTGGTTCAGAAACGGCCAGCCCGACTTTCTGAAAGTGGCCATTGATCTGATTTTTACGGGTTGTTCGCCCGAATCAACCTAGTGGATACCAACTGGCTATGCAGGTATGAACTACGCACATGGGTTTCTGTTAACCCTATTATCAGTATCGATATACACAGGCTACCAAACAGATAACGTTGTCGCGCAGACTTCGCCTGTGTATAAAATGAAGAAAGGCAACACGAACGGCCCGGTAGTTATACGCGTTGGTCGACGCATATTCACCGCAACGATCCTCGACAACCCCACGGCAAAAGCGTTCAAAAATCGGTTGCCACTGACGCTGCCTATGAAGGAACTGAATGGCAACGAGAAATATGGCGAACTCTCGTCCAGTCTCCCTACGAGCGCAGTCCACCCCGACACGATTCAATCGGGCGATCTGATGCTGTACGGTTCCGAAACAGTGGTATTGTTCTACGAATCGTTCCGCACGTCATACAGCTATACGCGGCTCGGGCGAATTGACAATCCAGCCGGACTGGCAACGGCGCTGGGTGCAGGCAACGTAACAATTTCGTTTGAGTTAGCGTAAAGAGGAAGGTGAAAAAATGAGCACACAAATCAACGAAGACGATATCCTCAAGCGGCTACGGATGGGCAAACCATTTCGAAAGGATGACCCGCTGTATGCCCAATTTGGCGCAGTCGTAGCACGTAGTATCCGGCTCTGCGTCGAGATGAATGCGCAGGCCACTGAACTCGATCAGGTACGGAGACGACTGAGCGACATCATCGGCACCGAAATCGACGCGTCGACGACTGTCTTCCCGCCCTTTCATACCAACTTCGGCCGCTTCATCCGGTTGGGTAAAAACGTCTTCATCAACCATGCCTGTTCGTTTCTCGACATCGGCGGCATCACCATCGAGGATGATGTACAGATTGGCCCCCATGTCAATCTGACGTCGGAAAACCACCCGCTGGACCCCACCGACCGGAAGACGCTGCTGCTTCAGCCCATCGTGATCAAGCGAAATGCATGGATCGGTGCCGGGGCTACCATTCTACCGGGCGTGACGATCGGCGAGAATGCCATCGTAGCCGCCGGGGCCGTCGTCAGCCGCGACGTACCGCCGAATACGGTTGTGGCGGGGGTTCCGGCCAACGTGGTCAAAACACTGTAATCAGGGCGAATGTCCATGTCCATCGATTGAGTTCAATCGTGCGGGGCTAAGGGCAATGGGCCGGTGTGTGTAGATAAAGGCAATACCCAGTAGTAACGGATGCAGCAAGCCACCTTCAGGAAGTTACGTAACGCATTAAAACACATCAGGATGTACTGACATAGACGGTGAGATCGTGCCTACGTTTCCACGAATAGGATTAACCGTCATGCCCAACAATTCGTTACGTATACAGGCTATTCTGACTAATCGATTAGTACAAACGCAACATTATGACTGATAAACAACACCCTGACGAATCAGCGGACAATTCGGGGGCATCGCGCCGGGATTTTCTGAAGCAGTCGTCGATAATGGCAGCGTTCGCCATGACGCCCCCGGCCGCCGTAACGGCTGTCGAGAAGGGCCTGCACGAAACGATAGCAACCCGTTTTGAGCAAATGTCACTTCGGGTTACCATCAACGGTACGGCTCAGCAACTGAATATCGAACCCCGCGTTACGCTGCTCGACCTGCTCCGCGAACAGCTCAACCTGACCGGTACTAAGAAAGGCTGCGACCACGGGCAATGTGGCGCCTGCACCGTACATGTCGACGGAACGCGCGTTAACGCCTGCCTGACGCTGGCCATGACTACCGAAGGCTGCAAAGTGACGACGATCGAAGGCTTGGCCGACGGTGACCGCTTGCACCCGATGCAGGAAGCGTTCATCAAACACGACGGTTTCCAGTGTGGCTACTGCACACCCGGTCAGATCATGTCGGCGGTAGCCTGCATCCGCGAAGGGCATGCCGACAACCCCGATGAGATCCGCGAGTACATGAGCGGCAACATATGCCGGTGTGGCGCGTATTCAAACATTGTCGACGCGATTATGGACGTAAAACAGGGAGGGCAAAAGGTATGAATCCGTTTCAATTTACGCGGGTTACGACCCCCAAAGCCGCAATTTCGGCCGTCACCAAAGAGAGCGGCACCTACTTTCTGGCAGGTGGCACCAACCTCATCGACTTGATGAAGCGCGAAGTCATCGTCCCGGAACGCCTTGTCGACATCAACAAGCTACCACTGGCAACGATTGAAAAAACGTCGACTGGTCTGCGAATTGGTGCGATGGCGAAGAACTCAACTGTCGCTGAGCACGAGCTGGTGAAGAAGAACTTCCCGCTGCTGTCACAGGCGTTGAATGCGGGGGCGTCGGCCCAGTTGCGCAACATGGCGACGGTGGGCGGCAATATGATGCAGCGCACCCGTTGCTCTTATTTCTACGACAACTCGATGCCCTGCAACAAACGCAGTCCCGTGCAGGCGGGCCCCGACAAAGGACAGCCCAACGGCCCCAATGGCTGCGGAGCGATCGGTGGATACAACCGGATGCATGCCATCTTCGGGACAAGTGAAAAATGCATCGCCGTACACCCCAGCGATATGTGCATTGCCCTCGTCGCGCTGGACGCTACAGTGAATGTGTCAGGCCCTAAAGGCGACCGAAAAATTCCGTTCGCCGACTTTCACCGCCTGCCGGGCGATGCGCCACAGAAAGACAACACGCTGCAACCGGGCGAACTGATTATGTCGATCGATCTACCCATGAACGACTTCGCCAAGAATTCGCATTACCTCAAAGTTCGTGACCGGGCATCGTATGCCTTTGCGTTGGTGTCGGTGGGTGTCGGCGTAGATATGAAGGGAAAGACGATACAGAACGTCCGGCTGGCGATGGGTGGTGTGGCCCACAAGCCCTGGCGACTGACCGAAGCCGAACAGTTTCTGACAGGCAAGCCAGCTACGGAGGATAACTTCAAACAAGCAGCCATGCTGGCGATGAAAGGCGCCAAAGGGTATGGCGAAAACGACTTCAAGCTGACGCTTGCCCCCAATTCGATCGTAGAAGCATTGAAAATAGCCACAACAACCGCCTAACCATGACAAAAGACACGAAAAACCCGCCCATCGACCGGGTCGACGGGCGGATGAAGGTGACCGGCGGGGCCAAGTATTTCGCTGAGTTTACCATGCCCAGCATGACCTACTGCGTCATAGTAAGTAGCGACATTGCCAAAGGCTCGATTGCGAGCATCGATACAAAGAAGGCGGAGAACGCACCCGGTGTCGTCGGTGTGTTTACGCATCAGAACATGCCCGCCATTCCCGGCTGGGATGCCCCGGCGCAGGGAAATGGCAACGGGCCGCCACCGGGTCCACCGTCGGGTGGTGAGAAATACCGTATCCTACACACAAAGGAGATTCTGTTCGACGGACAGCCCATCGCGATGGTCGTAGCTGATACGTTCGAACGGGCCACCTACGCGGCTTCGCTGGTCAAGGCGACGTATACCAAGCAAACAGCCCGAACCGATCTGACGAAGCATCTGGCCGATGGGGTAACGCCCAAAGGCGAACGCGCGGCCGATTACGTACGGGGAACGGCCGACGGCTACAAAACGGCTCCGGTAACGCTGGAAGCCAACTATACCATTCCAATTGAGGTGCACAACCCCATGGAGATGCATGGTATTCTGGCGCACTGGGAGGGCGACGATAAGCTGATGATTTACGCCAAAACGCAGGGCGTAAAAGCAACACAGCGGGCTATGGCGCAGGCCTTTAAGATTAATCCCGACAACATTCGCGTCCATACCGAATTCATGGGTGGAGGCTTCGGCATGGCGCTACGTACCTGGCCACAGGAAACTGCCGTCGTCGCCATTTCGCGGAAGATCGGTCGGCCGGTAAAGCTGGTTATGACGCGCTCGCAGATGTTTACGCTGGTGGGACACCGCCCTCGTACGGTACAGACAATCAATATGGGAGCCGACACGAACGGTAAGCTGGTCGGTATTGCGCACGCAGCCACCGGCGAAACGGCCAGTTATGAAGACTTTACGGAAGGTACCGTCAATATGACGAAGTTTATGTACGACTGTCCCAACGTCAGCACGCGCTACAAAATCGTCCCGCTCGACCGGGGTGTACCCATCTGGATGCGTGGACCGGGGGAAGCAACGGGCGCTTTTGCGCTTGAATCGGCCATGGACGAGATGGCTCACAAGCTGAACCTCGACCCAATCGAGTTCCGCTTGCGCAACTACACCGAAACCGATCCCGAACACAACCGGCCGTATTCAGACAAGAACCTGAAAGAAGCGTATCAGCGGGGAGCTGATGCCATCGGTTGGAACAAACGAAGCAATCAGCCGAGCAGCAATCGCGACGGCGAATGGCTCATTGGCTACGGCATGAGTTCAGGCACGTTCAACGCCAGTCGTGGACAGGCGACGGCTCGTGCCATCCTGAATGCAGACGGTTCGCTGACAGTACAGTGTGGCGTTACCGACATCGGGCCGGGCTCGGGCACGGCGATGGCTATGATTGCCCACAACGTACTAGGCGTTCCCGTCGACAAAATCAAGGTTGAGTACGGCGATACGTCACTACCGAATGCACCCATGCAGGGTGGTTCAACTATTACGTCTACGGTCGGTTCAGCTGTCTACGACGTCTGTACGACCGTTAAAAATACCCTGGCCGACATGGCGACAAAGTCCGGCTCTCCTCTCGCCAACAGTAAAGCAAACGACCTGACCCTCGCCGACGGCATGCTCTATCTGGAAGCCGACCGTTCCAAGAAAGTCGCCGTTGCTGACCTGATGCGCAGCAACAATTTGCCAGCTATCGACAAAACACAGCAGTCGAAGGGCGGTAGTGAGGGCGAGAAATATTCGATGTACTCGTTCTCAGTACATTTTGTGCAGGTACGTGTTCACCCCGTAACGGGTGTCGTCCGCGTGTCAAAAGCGGTAAGTGTGGCCGACTCGGGCCGAATCGTCAGTCCGAACACGGCGGCCAGTCAGATGATCGGGGGCGTAGCCGGTGGCATTGGCATGGCCCTGACCGAAGAAGCCGTCATCGACCATCGCTTCGGCCGCTACATCAACAATAACCTCGCAGACTATCACGTGGCTACCAGCGCCGACGTCCCACATACGGAAACCATCGTCATCGACAAACCCGACCCCTACATCAACCCGATGGGTGCTAAAGGTATGGGTGAGATTGCGCTGATCGGTTTTGCCGCTGCAGTATCCAACGCGGTCTTCAACGCCACCGGTCAGCGCATCCGCGATTTGCCCATCACCCCCGACAAAGTGATGCAGAAACTGGTGTAGACCGCTACTACGTTTCGACTTTACTCCGCTGTACCTATTTTTACGAAGGTAGGTACAGCGGAGTTTTTGCCACCAATGTCAGAAAAAGAGGTATATTTAGTTTATGACAACGCTCCAGATTGACATTTTGAATCCGAAAGCTACCCGGCTGTTGAAAGACTTGGCAGCACTCGATTTAATAGCCATTCGTCAGGCTGGCAGTGATAATTTCCAGCAAATTATCAATAAACTGCGCGCCCATTCTGACGAAGTGCCGTCGCTCGAAGAGATCACGGCGGAAGTAGAATCCGTTAGAGTTGAACGGCATGCCGGAAAATAAAGCCAGACTTATTGCCGACACGAATCTCTGGATCAGCTTCCTGCTAACCAACAACTATGTAAAACTCGATCAGCTGCTGAATAAGCAGTTGGCTGTATTACTTTTCAGCGATAAATTATTTTCTGAATTTATAGACGTTGCCCGTCGACCCAAATTTAGAAAGTTCTTTTCCCTAGATGACC
>JAKONH010000112.1 GCA_022702045.1 Spirosomataceae bacterium | reverse complement strand
TTTTCGGGATTATGGACACGGCCGAACTGGCCCACTTTTACCTGACGCACGACTCAGAACACGATGTCGTCGCGTTTACGGTGAATCAGGAATACCTGCACGACAAAACCGGCTTCAAAGGCCTGCCATTGGTAGCCTTTGAAGATGTCGAAGCGCTCTTCCCTCCGCACGAATACAAGTTTTTTGCCCCAATGACCGGTAAAGGCATGAACAAGAATCGGGAGCGTGTCTATCTGGAAGCCAAAGCCAAAGGCTATGAGTTCATCTCCTATATCAGCTCGAAAGCAACCACGTTCGGTAACGAGATCGGCGAAAACTGCTTTATTCTCGAAGACAATACCATTCAGCCTTTCACGACCATCGGTAACAACGTGGTGCTTTGGAGCGGTAACCACATCGGCCACCACGGCCGTATCAATGACCACGTCTTCTTTACCTCGCACGTTGTCATGTCGGGGCACTGCACAATTGGTTCGTATTCGTTCTTCGGCGTCAACAGCACCATTCGCGACTACCTGACGATTGGGGAAGGAACACTGGTTGGAATGGCTGCATCGGTCACCAAAAACACGGAAGCCTGGGGCGTCTACGTTGGAAATCCCGCCGAAAAACGGCCTATTCCGAGCTATAAGGCATATTAAGGATCATTGAAGTTGTAAAGTCGCAGCGTTGTAAAATTGCGGTTCCCAGCCGGGAGACTAGCGCAAGCCACACCGGCGGTAGCAACTTTACAACTCCACAACTTTACAACGCTGTAACTCCAGACAAGTCTCTGAAAACGATATTACTCATCGGCCATGATGCCAACAGGGCAGGCGCGCAACTGGTATTGCTAAACCTGATGCGGCTGTTGCGCGAGCGTGGCTACAACTTACACCTGCTGCTGGGAGAAGGTGGACCGTTACTTGATGCGTATCAGGCGATCTGTCCCGTCTCGCTTTGGCCAGCACAGCCCGTCCATGTTGTTGGTGCGCTGGCCGATAAGGTGCTGTGGCGGCTGGGCATGTGGGAAAAGGCCTATCAGCAACAGCGGGTGAAGCATCAGCGACAGATGCGCGCGGAGCTAGACCTCGACAATATCGACCTGGTACTGGCCAACACAGTTATGAGTAGCCGCTGGTTTGCGCAGTTAGAGCTGCCCTTGACAGTGCCGGTCGTGACGTTTGTGCATGAACTGGACATGTCAGTCAGGATCTATACGGAACCGACAGAACTGGCGGAGTTGCTGTCGCGCACAGATCAATTACTGGCCGTTTCGAAAGCTACGGCCGACTATTATGTCACGCAGCATGGCTTTGATCCGACGCGTATCACGCAGTACACCCTTATCGACACGCCTACGCTGGTTGCCAATGTAGCGCAGGCCCGCGAACAAACCGACGTGTACGACGCGCCAGGGTTGCCAGCTAACGCGCTCATCGTAGGCGGTTGTGGCAATGCCGAATGGCGCAAAGGCAATGACTTATTCATCGCGTTGGCCCGGCAGGTGATTGGTCGAATGCCCGATACACCCGTTCATTTTGTCTGGGTCGGGATGCCACAGAGTCAGTTGCGTGAGGATCTGCTGCTCGACATTCGCAAAGCCGGCCTGGCCGACCGGGTTCATTTGATTGCCCCTACCCCCGACGTACTGCATTACATGCAATGTTTCGACGTATTCCTGCTTTGTTCGCGCGAGGACCCGTATCCATTGGTCGTGTTTGAAGCAGGGTTGAGTGGTGTGCCGGTCGTGTGTTTTGCCGGAGCCGGAGGGTCACCCGAACTAGTCGAAACCGACGGCGGGTTTGTGGTTCCCTACCTCGACCTCGACGCCATGAGCAGCCGCCTTGTTACGCTCCTGCAACAGCCTGATCTGCGACAGACGATGGGAAAACGACTGGGTGAGAAAATTCTGGAACGACATCCGGCACAGCAAAGCGTTGACACGCTCGTAGCGCTGTTTACCCAACTAAGCACCCGATGACGCCTGCTCCGCTGCCCCAGCCAACCAACCACCGACTACTCGCCGGACACATGCCGCAGCTAGATTCACTGCGGACATTTGCCGTGTTGCTGGTTGTCGTTTACCACTGGTTTCCAACGGGGCAAGGGATCAACCGACTGCCCAACGGTACCATTGGGGTAATGGTGTTTTTCGTAATCAGCGGCTTCCTGATCACCCGTATTCTGCTCGGCAATCGAGACCGTATCCGGGCGGGGAAGGCTACGTTGGGGCATACATACCGTAACTTTTTCATTCGCCGGGTACTCCGCATTTTCCCGCTGTACTATCTGGTTATCACCTTTGTCTATATGTTCCTCCCGCAGGCATCCGACATTCGCGCACAGCCTGCTTATTACTACCTGTACGGTTACAATATCCTGCTGCACCAAACAGGCAACTGGGCCGACCTGCTTTCTCCCTTCTGGACACTGGGCGTTGAAGAGCAGCTATACTTGGTTTGGCCTTGGGCGGTCCTATTGACGCCAATGCACCGATTTCGCGTCGTTGTTATCGGCATGATCGGCTTTGGCGTGTTGTTTCGTGGCTACGGCTATTGGAACGGCGATTTGGACGGTGTACTTACCCCTGCCAGTTTCGATGCGTTCGGACTGGGCGCGCTTTGGGCCTGGTACACAATCGAGCGTCCAAGGTCGATTCCACGTTTTCGACAAATTCTGCATGTCGTAACGAGTATGGCACTGCTCTTGATGATTGGCTTGCTGACGCTATTTCCCGGCGACCATATATCGGTAGTGTTGTTTCAGCGATTACTAATTTCGGTTATTGCACTATGGTTCGTCGTTGGGGCCAGTCTGGGTTTTTCCGGACTGGGTGGTTTGATACTTAACAATGGTATACTGCAGTACATTGGCCGGATCAGCTACGGTATTTATGTCTTTCACATGCTGGTACCGGGCTATGCCGTACCTTTGCTGCTTCGTATCCTGAATCGGTTAGGTATTCATCTGTCGCTGGGCTTTTGGGCGCATCGACTGGTTAGTCTGGCGGTGTTACTGGTGCTTGCATCCGCATCGTGGTACTTATTTGAAAAGCCCATAAACGGGCTGAAACGTTATTTTTCGTATGGTGATCGAACATCATCGGTTCAACCGGGCTAAGTAATCCGACGCTGGTTGCACCCTGCTTTTGACGCCTTCGCTGCTTTATGACGCTTGCTTTTACGATCTGCTCCATCAACTATCTGGCCCAGGCCCGTACACTCGGCGACTCTCTACGCCGAACAAATCCGGACTATCAGTATGTCATTGGGCTGGTCGACAAACTGAGCACAGCCAATCTTCCTGCCGATCTGGTGCCTGACTATCCCATGCTGGAAGTCGATAAAATTGGCATTCCGGATTTTCAGGCCATGTGCGACCGGTACGACATTACTGAGCTAAACACGGCCGTCAAGCCGTTTTTTATCGATTATTTTTACAAAAATCGGCCGGAAGCAACGGCGGTAATTTATTTCGATCCCGACATCATCGTTTTTCAGCCGCTGACTGAGCTTAATAAGGCGCTGGAGACCAACAGCCTGATACTGACCCCGCATACCTGCTCACCGACGCCCGACTGGGAGCGGCCCAACGAGCTGCACCACCTGAATACGGGTGTTTTCAACCTTGGGTTTATTGGGCTGCGTACTGACAAAATAGCCCGTGCCTTTGTCGACTGGTGGAAAGAGCGGCTGGTATATGAATGCCGGATCGACCTGTGCGAAGGGCTGTTCGTCGATCAGCACTGGGTCAATTTTGCGCCTGCGTACTATCAGAACGTATGCATCGACAAGTACCTGGGTTACAATGTGGCGTATTGGAATCTGCACGAGCGGCAGTTTTCCCAACGGCCCGACGGCACCTGGCTTATCAACGAGACTGATGAACTGCGCTTTTTTCACTACAGCGGTTACAACCCTTTCCGGCCCGACGATATCTCTAAGTATCAGACCCGATATACATTTAGTCAGCGGTCCGACGTTAAACCGCTATTTGACCTGTATTGCCGGGAGTTGCTGGCCAATGCCAACGAGCAGTACACAAAGTACCCCTGTGTATATATCAAACCACCGACGATCAAACGATATCAGCGTGTGCGAAAGGCGATCAAATTGCCAATTAATCGCCTGATCTCCCTGCTACAGCACAGATGACCCACACCGAATGGACACGCCTACGCACACTTTGGACGTACCGGTTTCATAAGTACACGCATATTGTTGGCAAGTTCTGGAGCGTTCTGGTAAAGACGATCTACCTGCATTGGCTAAAGTGGCGGGCAGGCAACCGGCCATTTGTAGCTATTATTCTGTCGGAACAGATGGGGGATGTGATTGCCTGCGAACCTGTAGCCCGCGAAGTCAGAAAGCTGTACCCGGATGGTTACCTGATCTGGTTTATTCGGAAGCCGCACGTCGATCTGGTCAACTATCACCCCGATCTGGACAATCACCTGATCGAAAAATGTCCCAGCGAGCGTGTGTGGCTTCTTCGGCTCAACTCATTCGACCACGTTTACAACCTGCACATCTCACACCGTAAGTGTAAGTACTGCCCCGAAGACCCGGTCAATCCAACAGCTGACACTATCGGATTGAACTTTGATAATTACTACGATCGGGGCGATCTGCTT
Organism: Spirosomataceae bacterium; assembly: GCA_022702045.1. Lineage (GTDB taxonomy): Bacteria > Bacteroidota > Bacteroidia > Cytophagales > Spirosomataceae > Spirosoma. Next base: position 14,740 of record JAKONH010000112.1, on the reverse strand, counting down.
TATGTGTTTTCACAGGCGGCTGGCTTACCCCCGCTCACAGCCGAGCCGAAAATGTATATTCCCGAGTCGATACGGAAGCAAGTAGCCAATCGTCAGCTCCCCGCCGGACCGATTGTTATTCACTGCGAATCAAGTCATATTGCCCGCGACTGGCCCGCCCCGAACTGGAACCGACTCGTCGGCTGGCTCCTCGACACGTACGAGTATCCTGTTATTGAAATTGGCCTTAAATCGGTTGTACAACAGCCAAACCCACGTTATATCAACCTATGTGGTCAGTTGAGTCTGCTTGAGACGGCAGAAGTCATCCGGGGTGCACGGCTCTTTATCGGTATCGACAGCGGCCCGGCCCACATGGCCAACGCGATGCACACGACGGGCGTTCTACTCCTGGGTAAACTGTTTGATTTTGTCGACTACATGCCTTACTCTGGCCGTTACAAACGGGGTGAAGGTGTAACGATTCTAAATAACTTTGGTCATCCCTGCGCTGAACTGCCGTACGACTGGGTACAGCAGGCCGTCTCGGAGCAGCTAGGCCAGCCCAAGCTTGTATGAGTAAACCCCTTGCTGTGAGTGCCTGCGTTGTGATTCCGGTCTATAAGCCGGTACTGTCGGCCTACGAACAGATCTCGCTGACGCAGTGTATGAAGGTACTGGGGCATTATCCAGTCTGTCTGGCCGCCCCTCATTCCCTCGACCTGACTGCTTATACTGCGCAGTATCCTTTATTACGGATTTATCGGTTCGACGATTCATTTTTCGCCAGCATTCAGTCCTACAACCGGCTAATGCTATCGTCTACCTTCTATCAGGCCTTTGCTGAATGGGAGTACATGTTACTCTACCAACTGGACGCCTTCGTTTTTCAGGACGAACTGGCCGACTGGTGCCGGCGGGGGTACGATTATGTAGGAGCGCCCTGGCTTCGTGATATCGACTTTGTCGGCTGGCGCGATGCCACCTGGTTTCGGGCCAAGCAACAGCTAGCCACCTTATTACACCTGAAGAAAGCCGACGGCGTGACGCCCCGCGAGATTATCAGTCAGAATGCAGTAGGTAACGGCGGTTTTTCACTCCGCCGTATTCCGGCGATGCTCCGGGTGCTGCAACGGCCTACAAAACGAATCCACCCCTACGAGCAGCCCACTATCCACCAGTATAATGAAGACGCCTTCTGGGGCATTGAAGTAAATCGGTACTGGCCGCATTTACGTATTCCTCCATATGGTACGGCTATGCATTTCGCCGTTGAGTTCTTCCCGCAGCGAGCGATTGAGCGCTACAATCGGGGCCGGTTACCGTTTGGTTGCCATGCCTGGGATATTCACGGCACCGATTACTGGCGTCCAATTTTTGCTCAATACGGCTACCAAATTTGACGACTGTTATGCTAGGCCGTTAATTTTGTTCTTGATTTTCTGTAATTGACCTGCTCGCTTTAGCTAACTCATGACCCTTTCGGCTCGGCCAACAATCTCAATCGCCCTTTGCACCTACAATGGCGAAGCATACCTGGCCACCCAATGGCAAAGCCTAGTGGAGCAGCATGTGCTGCCCGATGAAGTTATTGTTTGCGACGATCAGTCTGAAGACAATACGGTAGCGCTGTTGAAACGTCTGGCGGCTAACGCGCCTTTTCCGGTACGTATTCTGGTTAACGACACGCGGCTGGGGTTCAACAAAAACTTCGAGAAAGTACTGAGCGAGTGCACCGGCGAATTGATTTTCATTTGTGATCAGGACGACTGCTGGTTTCCAGAAAAAATTGGGATTATGACCGATTTTATGGTCAGGCACCCAGAAACACAGGTTTCTTTCTGCGACGCATGGGTGACTGATGAAGCGTTGAAAGGACGACAGAGCCGGTTCTGGAGCTGGGTTCGGTTTGATGAGTCGGCTCGGGCTCGTTGGCAGGCAGGTGAGTCGATGGACATATTACTCGACGGCAATCGGGTTATGGGATGCGCTACGGTCATACGCCGTTCGCTACTACCCAATGTCCTCCCTATCCCTAGCGGTATGCCGGGCTACATCTACGATGGCTGGATTGCACTGGTTGCCGCAGCTACCGATTCAATCCAGTTTGTCGATCAGCAATTGCAACTTTACCGTACCCATCAACAGCAACAGGTGGGCGTGGGCAAAGATGAAGGGCCAATAGAACGGATTCGCCTGCGTGATCGCTTTATTCGCCAGCGATCGATTAAGCTTGCTCCCCTACGCGAAAAACAGGCAACGCTGGCAACGATCAGCCGGCTATTAGCTGAACGGGTGCCGAATACAACTCCCAGCATGGCACAGCTTCACCGGCGGCTCGCTCATTTTACGATGCGCAGTTGCCTGCCCAATGATCGCTTACGGCGGTTCCAGCCTGTCCTGCAGGGACTTCAGCAGGGCGATTATAAACGCTACGCCGATGTATACGCTAACTGGTACGCTCCGGCTCTGGCGGCTTTGGGCGATATGCTCGAATAGCGTAGTTTTGCGCCTGTGCTCGTAACTATCTGTTTTATACACCAGCTGCCGCAAGCACTGGTTCTGGCCGACAGCTACTGTCGAAACTCGCCCAACGCTACATCCGATATGCCTGCCGTTGTCATCGGCTTGGCCGATGACCCGGATCAACTTTCTCAGGACCTCCAATCGCCCTACCCGATTCTACCGGTTGGTGCGTTGTTTAGTGCCAGCGAGCGTCAACACCTATCGGATCAGTATACGCCTGTCGAATTTGCCGCAGCCTGCAAACCCCGTTTCCTCAACGCTGTTTTTGCCCGGTATCCAACGGTTGAAACGCTGCTCTATGCCGACCCGAACGTACTGTTTCTCCACTCGACACAGCCGATTCTGGACCGCCTTCGTAATCAGACGTTATTGCTGACGCCCTACCTGCTTCAGGCACCAGGCGATACAGGACCGGGTAAAAAAGCCTGGCCCGACGAGAAACACCTACAGAATATTGGCTTGTACAACGCTGACTTTCTGGCCTTCACTCGCTCTACAGAGACAACGCAACTACTGTCCTGGTGGCAAAGTCGGGCGGAAACGCGTGCCTATATCGATTTCTGTAAAGGACTGTGTACCGATCAGATCTGGCTTATGCACGCGCCCGTTTTCTTCGGAGGGATAACCATTGTGCATGATCCGAGCTGGCACGTAGCCCTCTGGAATCTGCCGCAGCGTCAGCTTCATCAACGCGAAACCACGTGGCAATTGGCTGACAACGGGCAACCAGTACTGTTCGTCAATATGAAAGGATTGTTTAACCCTGACGAAGGTTTTTTCCCGCATCAAACCCGACTCAACCCGGCCAAACGGCCCGATGTTATGGCTTTACTCCAGGCATACCGGCAACAGGTAGCGGCCAAAGAACTGGCTGCCCTGACTGCCATTCGGCCAGCATACGGTATGAAACCTCTACTACCCGTTGTACGAGGCTGGCGTCGGACGGCAACGACGGCGTTAACCGCACTCAACAAATGGGTCGATACGATTTACCTGCCGGCCTTACCCCGTTGATCGGTTTCTTACCGGCTACACCAAAAAATCAATAAACAAACCGTACTTTTACGGTCCTTTTTCTACGAAAAATACAAACGTGGCTCGCTTCAGCGAGGTTTACCCATGACTGTTTTATACGACCATCAGTGCTTTACCGGTACGACCTACGGCGGGGTTTCCCGGTACTTTTTCGACCTGATGCGTGTCTTTTCCACTCGGTCCGACATTCAGTTCAGATTATCGCTGCTGCTATCGAACAACGATTATCTTCGGCAACAGTCATTCAATCGTTACTGGACGTACGGCCGATTTGCGCACAATCGGCGCGTCAATCAGGCGGTCTCACAGATCAACCGACAGCATAGTCTTCAACAACTTCGCGCCGGAAAATTCGACGTTTTTCATCCGACGTACTACCATCGGTACTTTCTCAACGCCATCGGCACCAAGCCGTTTGTGTTGACTTTCCACGACGCCAGTACCGAACGCTTTGGCGATAAATATCCGGAGCTAGGACGGGGGCTGTACGAGACAAAAAAGATACTACTCGACCGAGCTAACGCCGTCATCGCCGTTTCGGAGTTTACCAAACAGGATATTCTCCGCTACTTCTCAGTAGACCCAGCCAAAATTCATGTTGTGCCGCTCAGTACGTCGATGAGCGAAAAGTGCCTGTCAGTTACAAACAACCCGTCTGTTACTGCCGCGCAGCCCTACCTACTGTTCGTCGGCAAACGGGACCTCTATAAAAATTTCGATACATTCTTCCGGGCTATCGTTCCCCTGTTCAAACGCCATCCGGATTTGTACCTGGTGTGCGCGGGTGGCGGATCTTTTTCATCGGCAGAGCAAGCTCAGTTTCAGTCGGCCGGCCTTTCGGGACGCGTTCGTTATGCCCCCATCCCCGACAACGACGTTTTGTTCGATCTCTACCGACAGGCAAGGGCTTTCGTCTTTCCATCACTCAACGAAGGGTTCGGCATTCCGGTGCTGGAAGCATTCGCGGGTGGTTGCCCGGCCGTGTTGAGCGACCGTAGCTCGTTACCGGAAGTAGCGGGTAATGCGGCCGTTTTTTTCGATCCGGACGATACCGATGCCATCGGCACGGCAATTGATCGAGTCATTACCGATGAACCCCTGCGGGCCGATCTGATTCAGAAAGGCTATCGTCGGCTGGCCGATTTTTCGGCGGAACGCACAGCAACCCAAACGCTGGCTGTTTATCAATCGCTTCTTTAAATCATGGCTGCTGTCCCCTCCCTGCGCTCGTTCGTTACACAACCTTACACCCCCCGACTGGCATCGGAAGGTCTGACTTATCCAAAACTAACGGTCGTTACGCCTTCCTACAATCAGGCTGCTTATCTGGAGCGCACTATCCTGAGTGTACTCAATCAGCAGTATCCGAACCTCGAATATTTCGTTATCGACGGCGGCTCGACCGACGGTACGCTGGATATCATTCGGAAGTACGAGCCGTATCTGGCGGGCTGGGTCAGCGAAAAAGACCGGGGGCAGACCGACGCGATCAACAAAGGATTTCGGATGGCTACAGGCGATTATGTAGCCTTTCAAAACTCGGACGACATTTTTGCGCCAGACGCCCTGAAGCGGGTCGCCGAAGCCTGGCGTCAGGCACCCGATACCGGTGTTTTTTACGGGGGCATGTATATCATCGACGAACAGGACGTTATTCTGGAAACGATGAAGGCACTACCCTTTTGCCGTGAGTGCCAGATTTACGAAGGTATGCAGGTGTTTAATCAGTCGCTATTTATCCGTCGGTCGCTGATGGAGAAATACGGGCTACTGGACGAAAATCTTCGCTTCGTGATCGACTACGAGATTATCGCCCGGCTGGGTGTTCATACCGATGTTACGTTTAAGCACGTCAGAGAATTCTGGGGGGGCTTTCGGGTACAGCCCGACGCTAAATCCTCGACTATTGCTAACACAGTGGGCCTGGCGGAACACGAACAGGTACAGCGCCAGTACAGCCCGATGCTGGAATCAGGGCTGGGTAGCTGGTTCTGGAGTCGCTATTGTCGGCTACGTAAGCTGACAACGTTCGTATTTCGGGGCGATTGGACGTATATTCGTCATCGGTTCATGTTGAATCAATCAAGAAAATGAGTGCGCTACCAAGGGCGTAAATCACTAGGATAGACCAGGTTATATTCTCATAAAAATTCATAGATGCGCAAATTTCTCCACTTTCTGGAAACAATCGACCTGATGCGTATGGTAGTCGGCATCTGTATCTTGGTCGATGGCTACCCGCTGATCTTCTTTTTCCGGGAGACGCTGAAACTGGCACCGGGTAGTACGGTTTTCACCGCGCTTGTCTTTGCGTTCGGCCTGGTGCTGATGGTCCCATTTACCTTCCTGCGTCGGCTGTATCGCCCCAACATGACGATGTTCTGGATGGGGCTGGGCTTCATTGCCCTCTGTATCATGTACATGTTTACCTACTTAGGCGATCCCGGCTTTAAGGATTATGACAAAGACATGATCTACTATGCCTACGCACTCATTTTCCTCTTCCTGCTGATCAATATTCCAAATGATATTGCCCGGGTATTCATCTTCGTGGTGGTTTTTTTTACGTTCGTCTCCAATCTTGGTCTGATCTATTCGCTAATTACAAACCCAAGCTGGGCCATCGGTCAGCGGGCCACGATCACGCTGGGCGACAATGACGACGGCTCGGGGAACCCGCACGTCTTTTCTCGAAATGCATTTATGGGCGTTGTCGCCTGCGCCATCTGGCTTATTCGGTCCGATACCAACATTTTGTTGCGGCTGTTCGCATTGTTCGCCGGCATGGTCAATCTGGCCGTACTCGTCCTGACACAGACACGCTCGTCTATTCTGGCCCTGCTGATTGCCATTGCGCTTTTCTTGGCGTTCAACGTGCGTCCCCCCCAGATTCGGACCGTCGTACGAGGCATTTTCCGGCCCGTTACCCTGGTTATTGTAGCCATAGGCATGATTGGCGTCAGCTTCTTCATCAACAAATATTACGACGTCTACGCAGTTCTATACGGCTACGTCTTCGGCTTTATGGAGCGTAACCTTGACAATATCTACGCACTGTTTGGGGCGAAGGCGCAGGGGGCGGCTTATAAAGCGACACTCGACGACTCGGCAGCTAACCGCTCGATGAGTGCGCTCTTCTTCTCCAACGTCGTGACCGGGCATATTCACATGCTGATTCTGGGCTTCGGCTACAAGTATCTGTACCTGGATGTGCCGATCCTGGAATCGCTCACCAACATGGGAATTCTGGGCTTCATTCTGTTTGGGGGCGTCAATGCGCTATGTCTGTACCATTCGCTGGGAATTATGCGCACCAACCCAAATCAGTTGAGCGTCTTTCTGGCGTATTTCTACATGCTGATTATGATCGCGGCCTTCACGGGCGGCCGACCGAACGAAATATCCTTCTGGATTCCCCTAGCGCTTATGACACGATTCATGGGGATCGAGCATCTGTTTCCGGAGCATTTACAGGACCGCAAACACATCCTTTACGCGCCGGCAGTACCAGCCGCTTCTTCTGTCAGCTAATGCGCATCCTGATCGTCCACAACCTGCTGTGGGCTCATTATAAGGCGACTGTTTTCGAAGCCCTTCAGCGTGAAGCGGACAAACAGACCGACGTACAGGTACACGTATTGCAGATTGCCCGCAACGAACGATCACGGGCGGGCATGGAAGCAACGGCAGCGGAAGCACCCATATACCAGTACAGTTACGACCTGCTTTTCGACCGGTACGTTGAAGACACCAGCCCAAGCGAGCGTGCCAAAGCGTTACTGAATCGGGCAAGGGCGTACAAACCCGACGTTATCACACTGACAGGTTATTACGACCCGGCGCAATTAGTGCTATTGTTCTGGGCCAAACTGCGGGGCATTCGGGTAATCATGCAGAATGAAAGCACAACGGCTGATAACCAGCGCAGTGGGCCTAAAGAAGCCTTCAAACGCTGGCTGATCAGTCTGTTCGATGGTTTTTTCTGCTTTGGTAGCCGATCTGCCGATTACCTGCTGGCGCTCAATGTACCGTCCCGCAAAATTTTGCTACGGAAAAATGCGGTCGACAACCAGACGCTCCGGCACGTTTACGAAAAGGCCTTGTCGACCCGACAGACCGAGCAGCAACGCCTGCGCCTGCCCAGTCATAATTTCATTTATGTGGGTCGCCTGATCGGCGTGAAAAACTTATCAGTACTGTTGGCGGCTTTCGCGAAAGCCCGTCAGCAGGCTCCCACCGCCGACTGGGGCCTGATTCTGCTCGGCGACGGAGCCGATCAACCAGCATTGCTTCGACAAACGATCGATTTAGGTCTTAATAGCGTCGTTTCGTTTCAGCCAGCTCAGCCCTGGTACAAAGTGCCGGCATTTCTGGCCTTAAGCGATGTACTCGTGTTGCCCAGTCAGTCCGAACCCTGGGGACTGGTCGTTAACGAAGCGATGGTCTGTGGCTTGCCAGTCATCGTCTCCAGTCGATGCGGCTGTGTACCGGACCTGGTCCGTGATGGTAAAACCGGCTTTATATTCGACCCGGCCAATACCGATCAACTGGCGCATTTGCTGACAAACTTTATGACCAATCAGGTTGACACGCAGGCCATGCGGCAGGCGGCACTCGACCAGATTGCGCCTTATGCACCGGAGGTCGTTGCCCGCGAGATGCTGGCTGGTTTTACGAAAGTGACTGCTTAACCCTATTTTCGCGCCCTATGCGAATTCTGAATATCTGTGCCTATAGCTGGGAGATTGGTGGCCCGCCCAAAATTATCTTCGATCATACGCAGGTAGCGCTGCGCGACGGTCATCAGGTTGATATTCTAAGTCCGATCTCGCCCAACGAACGCCCCTACCCCGTTCCCGACGGTGCCCGACTGATTCTGTTTCCCCGGACCACACCTGTCAGCAACTACTTCCGTGAGTTTTCGATTGGACTGTATCGCTATTTGCAACAGCATATTCACGAATATGACGTGGTACATTGCCACGCCCTCTGGCATTTTGGCTCGCTGGCCCCATTCATGACGAATCGGTCCGTCGCCAAAGTCGTCACGATTCACGGCGTTCTCGATCGCTGGGCGTACGCGCATAACAACTGGAAGAAAAGCCTGATCGACCGGCTGGCTCAGCGCGCTTACCTCCGCCGGGCCGATCTGGTACACATCAACAACACTGACGAACGGGCCGACCTATTGCGCTATTTCGGTGACGAGCATCCACGCATCGAGTTGATTCCCAACGGAGTCCGAATGAGCGATTTTACCAGTTTACCGCCCAAAGGTACCTTCCGGCAAAAATTCAACCTGCCCGCCGATCGGCCGATGGTACTGTTTATGAGCCGGCTCAACGAGAAAAAAGGGCTCGACCTCCTGCTGCCTGCATTCCGCGATTACGTTCGGCAACATCCCGACACATCACTCGTGCTGGCCGGCCCCGACGATGGCTACGAAGCCACAGCCCGACAATTCATCCAGGACCATAACCTGAACGACTCCATACGACTGGTTGGCATGTTGACGGGCGACGACAAGAAGGCAGCGTTACACGACGCCGATCTCTTTACGTTGCCGTCTTACTCCGAAGGCTTTTCGATTGCCGTACTGGAAGCAATGGCTGCTGGCACACCTGCTCTGGTATCAGACCGGGTTGGTTTCGGCGAAGCGATCCGAACCCACGAAGCCGCCGGATTGGTCGAGCTTACCCCCAACAGCGTACGTGCTGGCTTGGAGCGGCTAATGGGCAATGCTTCGCTACGGCAGCAGGTAAGCCAAAACGCGACGAATCTACTACGCACGCAATACGACATGGACATTGTAGCGCGGCAGATGTTACGAGCCTATGAAGCCGCTATCCGCCACCGAAAAGCCGACAACGTTACTTCATAAACGCAACGATTTGGGTTTGGCAAATCGAATCAGTAACCGACGCATCGTCGGCTTCTCCAAGTGAATATGCAGGTAATGGCTAGCTATGATCATCAACAAAATAGTCACCCCATTGAGCATCGATACTGATAGTTGCCCTAGTTTCTGCCCGATCAGCCACTTGTTGACGATAATCAGACAGGGCAGGTGAAGCAGATACAGTATATATGATGCATCGCCGACATCACATAACCAGCTTGGGCTACGAAACTGCCCATTCTGCTCGAACGCAATCCCGGCGAAGACCAGCAACCCCGAAGCGGTGCCAAATATGATAGCTCGTTGCAGATGGTCTTCGTTAGTTACCGTTGACTGCCATGCGCCAATAATGGCTATGGCCATGATCAGTGAGCCGACCGCAAGCCATGATGACTGTTTGATTCGTGTGGAGACATACCAGATTAGGATGCCTGAGCAGAATTCGAGATTGAGCGGACTGAAGAAGAAGCTATTCTCGGCAAACGCTGGAGCCCCCATAACGTGAATCAGCGTTATGATCCCAACGCCGATCAACACGTACCACGCCTGTCCACTTAGTATAAGCAAACTAAACAGCGCATAAAAATAAAGTTCGTAACTGAGTGACCAGCTAACAGCATTTACGGCCTCATGCCCCGGTATCAGAAGCGCGACAGCCAACCAATGTTCGATTACTACTGGTACAGTTCCAGTCGGCACCTTGTCTGGAGCCGTCAGTACCAAACCAACGATCGACAGGATAAGAACAAGCCAATACAACGGGTAGATGCGAACAAGCCGCTTTAACCAGAATTGCCAAAAAAACGTTGGCCTGCCAATAAATGACTGACTGCTGTAAGCAATGACAAAGCCGCTGATGACAAAAAACAAATCGACACCCGCATATTCCTGCGAAAAGAGCAATTTAGGCCAGCTAATATCATAGTACGTGTCTAACTGCAAGGCGACATGAAACGCCAATACGAGTAGACACGCAATGCCGCGCATAACCTGGATAGAACGAAACGTGGTTGGTCGAAAAACGCTGAGCGTACTCATGGGATAGATTGACAGACGTGTGGGCGATGATTACTCGTGCTATCCCTTGATTGCCTGACAGCCACCAAAGTGATTCACCCACCCACAAAAATGTCAATCTTAGTACCCAGCGAAACCAACGCTTCAGTTTAGCGCTTGCCGTTCTTTGGCGTTAGACCTTGTTAACGCACGCCTAGCGAACCAACAGCTTTTCCTGCTGCGTCTGTCCTCCTGTCGTTGTAATATCAGCGACGTACAGGCCAGCCGACAGTGACTGTATTGATATGTTCAATACCCTGGTCGGGCGTCCGCCCCACTCACTAACGATCCGCCCCTGCACATCCCGGATGATGACCGCGCTAACCGCAGACACGCCAGCATCTACCTGAAGTTGTCGGTCAGCACCAACAGGATTGGGGAACAGCCGGGCAACCGGCGTATCGGTGATACCCAATATAAGCGGTTTAGCGGTTGCAACACTGCTGTAATCGGATTCAGATACCGAGCTTACCGCCCGAATCCGATACCGGTAAAGACTATACGGATCAGTGATGCCCGTATCGATGTACGAGATAACTGTTCCACTGACGGTTCCTATCACCTGAAAAGTGCCTGACTGCCCGATTGCCCGTTCGATAAACTGTTGCGAACCAGCTGTTGGCGCAGTCCAGTTCAGGCGAATCTGTTGGTCAGAAACCGCTGTAGCCACCAGTTGAGCCGGGCTAGCAATACGGTCGGCAATAGCTATATCGGCAAATGTAAACGCCCGCATTCCTCGACTGTTGCGTAAGGCTGGGCCGTTGTAATAAGGAGAAAGTGCGTCGGAGAAATAAGGTGGTAAATAAGTCAGCGTTTTCGCTGTTGACGACTGACCAAGCCGTAGCACAACCCGGTTACCAATGGCCGCTCCACCTACTACCTGCCCAGCTTTGTTGGCCAGTAGAAAGGCGTCTTTCTGAAAACGGCTTCCTGTCTTTTCACCCGTTGCGAAACTGTAGTAAGCCGTATCACGCCACACCATTTGCATTGACGGTTCGAATACTAGTGTTACTGAATCACGGCGGGTGTTGTAAAACACTTTTTTGATGTCGGGCGAGCCGATTTGTAGTGTATCCGTAGCTCCGTAAAAATCGCGGGCCAATAGCCGGAACTGCTCGAAGGCCAGTTGCCGATAGCCGTTGTCGGCGTAGTGGATACCGTCATAATCGCGGGTACCTACCGTTGCAATTGTCTCTACGTTTTTAAACTGTTGCCGGGTTCGGCGCTGAAAGTCGCGTAACGTACCCGCATCGTTACTACCACTTGCCAGCAAATTAATCTGTGCCACATAGATTCGGGTATCGCCATAGTCTTCCCGTAGTTGCTTGTACAGTGTCGTGAATTTGTCGCCGTAGCCAGCCGCGTCTTCGCCCGATTCCGCTTCGCCCTGTCGCCACAAAATAGCCCTGACACTTTTCTGCACACCCGCCCACTGCGTCCGAAACAGCAACCGCCCGTATGGTGTGCTTGTACTTGCGTGATTGAGTGGGTCACGAGCCGACAGGGCCAGAATGGTGGCTCCACCAATGGCCCCATTGATAATCGCGGTCGGAATGCCGTACTGCTCTAGAATCAATCGCTGAATGGTTAATCCGACAGAGCCCACGGCTGCAAACGGTTCTTTAGCTGGGTACCACCTTATTGAAGCCGCCGGGTCTGATACCCCATAGCTGTATGAACAGTTGCGTATGTATCGGTCGTTGAAGTCAGCCCCATATCGTTCGGCGAGTGCGGTTCCGGGGATAATATTCGACTGTCCATATAACACATATACGTCACCACAAACCACGCGCTGCCGGTCAGCAATCAGTGTAGAATCATTGTTTTTGTACAAAAACACCCGGAACCGATAATCAGCGGGCTCAGCCCTGATGATCGTTGCTAGCTGAAAAGGCTGATTGATTGCTCCTGTCGCTAACGTCTGACTAGTAACCGAACTTAACTTTCCTTCCCGCCAAAGCTGCACGCTGACCCGTCGAAACCCGGCAGTCAGAACCGTCCCACTAATCGGTACAGTGGCCTGGTTCTGACTGTTACGAGGATAAAGCTGCAACTCGTTTGGCAACTGGTCAAACTGCACCTGGGCCCAGCTCAGATTCACCAAACACGTTAGTACTACAAAGTAGATATGCTTCATGCAGCTTTTTATGATCTTAAAAAAGTGATAGTATTGCGTTCCCTTTCGGCGTCCGTACAACCGGTCTAAAATACAGGCTGACGCTGATCTATTCTAGCAGCCGGGTGTGCTATTTAGCCAACGGCTTTCACTTATTTATGACCGACGTATCTGTCATCATTCTGACCCACAACGAAGAAAAACACATTGTTCGGTGTCTGAAGAGTCTGTTACCGTTTACCGATAAGATCTTTATTGTCGATTCGTTTTCGACGGACCGAACCGTCGAGATTGCCGTGGCGATGGGTGCCGTTGTCGTGCAGAACCCATGGGTCAATTATGCTACCCAGTTCAATTACGGCATCGCCAACACACCGTTCACTACAACCTGGTTGATGCGGATGGATGCTGACGAATATGTGCTGCCTGAACTGGCCGACGAAATTAACCGGCGCATGCATACTGTGCCAGAACTGGTCTCTGGGATTTATGTCAAACGGCGTGTATTTTTCATGGATCGTTGGATGAAACACGGCGGTTTCTACCCAATCTGGCTGTTGCGGCTCTGGCGCCGGGGACAAGGCATGTGCGAGCAGGTCTGGCACGACGAACACATCAAACTGACGCAGGGCGATACGATTCAGTTTGCCTATGACTTGGTCGATCATAACCTGAATAACCTGACCTGGTGGACGCAGAAGCATAATCATTACACAATTCTGGAAATGATTAATTTGCTTAACTACCGGTATCAGTTCGACCCTGAAAAAGCCGAAACGGTACAACCAAAACTGTTCGGGACGCAGGATCAGCGGGTACGGTATATAAAACTTAAGTATGCGTCGCTGCCGCTGTTTACCCGGCCGATTCTTTATTTTCTATACCGGTATTTCGTGCGGCTCGGCTTTCTGGACGGAAAACCGGGATTTGTGTGGTGCTTCTTTCAGGCACTCTGGTATCGCATGCTCGTCGATGCCAAGCTGATGGAAGTATTTTTACGAGCCGGGCGCGACAAGCAGGCCATTATCGATTACTTCCGCGAACAGTATGGAAAAGAGCTTGCCCCCACGAAATCAGCCTAATGCCATGATGGGCCGTACTGACCTTTCGCGATACGACAATAGCTGGTTCAATCCAGGCCCGCGCTGGAAAATCCTGCTCTGGTTTCTGGTCAATTCGATCACGCTGAACACGTATTTACCACTGCCCGTGTCGTTAAAACGGTTTGTTCTGAAAGCATTCGGCGCCAAACTGGGTATAGGCGTTATGATCAAGCCGGCGGTCAATATTAAATACCCCTGGCTACTGACAATCGGCAGTCATGTCTGGATAGGCGAAGAAGTCTGGATCGATAACCTCTGCCCGGTAACAATCGAAGACAATGTCTGCCTGTCGCAGGGAGCAATGCTGCTAACTGGCAATCACAACTACCGGATTCCAACATTCGACCTGATCGTTCGACCGATTACCCTACGAGCGGGGTCATGGATAGGCGCTCGGGCCGTCGTTTGTCCGGGCGTTGACGTAGGTACGCATGCCGTGCTGGCCGTCGGCTCGATTGCGACACGAACACTGGATCCGTATGGTATATACCAGGGGAACCCGGCGGTTCGAATCCGCGTACGCACGATCGACTGATCATCATCCAGGCACCGGTTTGTTGTATTTATCCAATATAGTTACCTTTGCGATGGTGGCAAAGCCTTAGTCAGCTTGCTTTTATCCAATACTGCGTGAAAATTTCGCTGATTACTGTTGTCTATAACGGCGCTGCGTTTGTCCGCGACTGTATCGATTCTGTCGTCGGTCAAACCTACGATGACATCGAGTACATCGTCGTAGATGGCGGTTCGACGGATGGAACAGTAGACATTATCCGATCGTACGGCGATCGGATAAGCCGGTTTGTTTCCGAGCGTGATAACGGTTTGTACGATGCCATGAATAAAGGCATCGGTATGGCCACCGGCGACATTATCGGTATTCTGAACGCCGACGATTTTTACCCCCATTCCGGCATCATTCGTGACGTAATAAATTTGTTTCGTCAAAGTCAATGCGATGCGGTTTATGGCGATATCGTTTACGTCGATCGGGTGAATACGGAAAAGGTTACGCGTTACTGGAAA
>JAKONH010000111.1 GCA_022702045.1 Spirosomataceae bacterium | reverse complement strand
GAGTTGCCATGGGCTGACAAGGCAGCATCTTTATAAACCTACTCACAGGTCAATAGTTAATTTGTATTGTGTACAGCAGTAAGCTAAAAAATAAAGCGTTTCGTTGAAACAACACAGTGTCGTATGTGCACGGTTGCATATTTTGATCGCGTATTCTTGGTACAGCTGCGTTTACCTGATGAATGTATACTGACTGAACCGACTCGATAGCTGTTCGCCGACAGAGAACGGCTTCGGGCTAGAGATAGACTATACTGGTGTCATCCCAACTAACCACTACCTCATTAAGAAAGCGTAGATTCTAGTTTTGCCGACGCGATTCATGCAGGAAACTACACACCGTGAACCAGCGGGTTGAGCTATAGCTATTGTTTACCGTTCTGGTCAGCGTTCCCAAGTATTAACCTATCAAAGCCAACTGGCGCTCGGTCAACATTCCGCTCGGTCAGCAACTGCGCAACACTGTAGCGCGGGTATTCGCCATAGTCTCTGATTGCCCGGTAAAACCTCCGGCTGCCTTCTGTTTGAAAAAACTTTCGGTATCGCTAAAATATCCGACTGCCCTGTTGCGACTATACCCTAAAGCGGCAAACAAACAGGTGCGCACCTGATACTGACGAGTTAGTTTGTTGACCGCTGTTGAACTATAAACAAGCGAACAAAATGAATACGTGGCGCATAGGCGGGTTGGTACTGGTTGCCGGACTAGCCCTCTTTCTCATAACTGTTTTAATAAAACTGCTGCTGGTAGCGGCAGCGATAGGCCTGCTGGTGCGAGTCGTTGGGGTTCGGCTGGCAAGTCGATTGTTCGGGCAAGTTGGCCGGGGCGGCTGGCAGGCGAGTCACATCATTGCTATCGATAGTCCGTCGCATCGGATGCCCATGCAGCGTATGGCCTACGACCGGGTTATTCAAATTGGCTAATTGGCCAGATCAGTAAACACACGTACACACAAAAAACGAACACAGTCATGTTTAATAAGCAAGAATTTCATTCAGCACACAAAGGTGGTTGCGGATCAATGGGGCGCGGCCGATTTGGTGGTTCGTGGGGACGGGGTAAATTCGGTACGTTCTGGGGTGGCCGGATGGCTGCTTTCGGTCAGCCGCCTATCAACATTGACGAAACAGATGCTGCGTTTACGATTTCACTCTACGCAGCGGGTCTAAACAAGGCAAACGTAACGCTGGCCGTTAAAGACGACGTACTGACGGTTGCCTATCCGGGTTCGGAACAGACCGGTTCAGAACCGACCAACAATGGTTATACCTATCAGGAGTTCAGTCCCCGTGGCTTCGAACGGCAGTTTCAACTCAACCACAAAGTACTGGTCGATCAGATTTCGGCGACCTATACCGATGGTATACTAAAGGTGACGCTGCCGAAAAATCCGGAAACGAACAAACCGGCGCAGTCGATCACAATCGGATAGACATGTATAGCCCAGATCGTCCCGAGCCATGATGGCCGCCTGCGCGGCACTAGGTCTGGAGGATGTGCTAACGGCCAACGAAGCTACCGCTTCTAGAATTGCCCTGACGTAAATGTGTAGCCTGGACCCACGCCGGCGGACCGGTCCAGGCACGATGTACCGTCTGCACATTGCCCTGACGTAGCTACCTTGACGGCCTCCAGACCTGGAGGTCCAGGCTACACACAAGAAGCCAGTTCACCGATGTGGACTGGCTTCTTGTGTAATAGACATACTGATGCGTCGAAAGGCAAAACTATTCGGGTAAAATAGTACTTTCGCCAACCTTTGTTTATGACGGTATTTCGGGGCCGATGTGGTGTGTCGGCAGCCTAAACCGAGCTTTTTGGATATGAATCAACAAGCGGCTATTGACTTTATTGAGCATACAGACGGCCAGAAACTGAAATACGCGTTTGCCGATATCGACGGCGTGTTGCGCGGAAAAGTAATTAGTAAACAGAAATTCCGCGATGGGCTGACCGACGGATACGGGTTCTGCGATGTAGTCTGGGGTTGGGACTGTACCGACGTACCCTATGACAATGGCTCACTGACAGGCTGGCAGTCGGGATACCCTGATGCGCCTGT
This sequence comes from Spirosomataceae bacterium, assembly GCA_022702045.1. Lineage (GTDB taxonomy): Bacteria > Bacteroidota > Bacteroidia > Cytophagales > Spirosomataceae > Spirosoma. Next base: position 2,408 of record JAKONH010000111.1, on the reverse strand, counting down.
TCGAATCGATTTAAGTACGTTGCGGCAGGTTCCGTGGGAGGCAAACATACCGTTCTTTCTGGCCGATTTCAGTCAGCCCGGCGATATACCCGACTGGCCTGCCTGTCCACGCAGCCTGCTCAAGCGCATTGCCGCTCAATGCCGCGACATGGGCTACCATGCTGAATACGCGCAGGAGTTCGAGTGGTTTAATTTTCGCGAGACGCCCCAAAGTCTGCAACAGAAAGGTTTCCAGAATCTGGAGCCGCTGACGCCGGGCATGTTCGGCTACTCGATGCTGCGCCCGTCGCTGGAAAACGCGTTCAACAACGACCTGTTCGATAGCCTGACAAATTTCGACATTGCCCTGGAGGGGTTGCATACCGAAACCGGGCCGGGTGTGTACGAAGCGGCTATTCTGCACGATGAGATTGTACGGGCGGCTGACAAAGCAACGCTGTTCAAGACGGCGGTTAAGGAAATTGCCTACCGGCATGGTATCATCGCCACATTCATGGCGAAGTGGAATGCTGATCTGCCAGGTTGCAGCGGGCACATTCACCAGAGTCTCTGGACACCCGATCGCTCAAAAAACCTGTTTTTTGACGCTGATCAGCCAAACCGGATTAGTGCGTTGATGCGGCAGTTCATCGCGGGCCAACTATATTGTCTACCGCACATTACGCCCATGTTTGCTCCGACGGTGAACAGCTACAAACGGCTGGTCGAAGGAGCTTGGGCACCGACAACGGTAACCTGGTCGCTCGACAACCGGACTACAGCTCTACGCGTGCTGAACCGAAACGAAGCGTATACGCGTGTCGAACACCGCGTGTCGGGCGCCGACACAAATCCCTATCTCGCTATTGCGGCTGCACTGGCATCGGGGCTGTACGGCATCCGGCATCAGTTGTCACTCGACATCGACCCGTCGACGGGAAGCGGCTACACGGATAAGCAGCACGGTATCTTGCCCAGTAATCTGGCTGAATCTACCCAGAAAATGGCAAATTCCCCCATTGCCGTCGAACTGTTTGGCGCCGATTTTGTCGACTATTACACCCGCACCCGCGATTGGGAAGCCCGGCAATATGCCCGGCAGGTCAGCGACTGGGAGTTGAAGCGGTATTTTGAAATTATCTGATATGCGTCTAGTAGATTATCCAACAATAATACGGGCGGCCTGGGCAGGCTTTGATGCATCGGTATCAATTCAGTCGATTACCGATATCAGCGCGAAAGTGTCGACCAACCACGTGTTCAAAGTGACCTTCGACGATGGCAATTCGATCATCGCCAAGCTGTCGTATTTCGGGTCGTACGAACAATTCGTTGAGGATCATCGGATTATTCATGCCCTGTCGAATAACCTGCTGTATCCTTTCGAGAACGTACTGGCTAAGTCGCTGCTGCGCGACGGGCAGGTGTACACCTATCGGCATAAAGACGGCTTCGTTGATGCATGGGTCGTTTTTTACAACCCCATCCGGAGCGTCTCTAAACTTCCCCGAAGGCTGAATGACGCGCAGATTCGGCGGTTGGGCCGGGAGATTGCGCTGTTCCACAAAGCCTGCTCGCGGGTCAGCACGGTACTGCCCAAGTCCTCGAAAACGATGCGTTCCGACATCTGGGACTTGCTCGACTTCCTCGATTCGGAAACGGGGCAGTTCGAGCATCGAATGCACATCGATGAACTTCGGCAGCAGTGCGACATTTTTCTGCAAAACCGGCAGCGGCTGGTAGCCGGCTCGGTTGAGACCATGCCCGTCTTTGTCGACTGGAACATCGGTAATTTCTCCGTAACGGATAATCTAGAATTGTACTCACGTTGGGACTACGACTGGTTCCGCATTAGCTACCGGGTGCTCGACTTCTATTTTTTCAGCCGTGTCGTGTCGGACATTGGCGATCGGACCGTGTTCAGCTACCACATCGGTCCGCTGATGGAAGACCGCTTCATCATGTTCCTGCAGGAATACCACAAAGCGTATCCGCTCACAGAGAACGAAATTCGGTTTTTGCCCGAAGCGTACCGCTTTTTCCTGCTCAATTATGTTATCAAATATGGCCGCTATTTCTTCCACCGGACGTACGCGATCAAACTACAGCGGGAAGCCTACGAGCTGCATTTTCCGTCGATCGACACTTTCGACGTCGACAAACTGCTCCGTGCATTGAATCTGTAAGGCGTGCATTCTTAACGGTAGCCCACTGCCAGGAACTGTAAACCGTAAACTACAAACTGTAAACCGTACTAATGACTCTGTCTTCGTTTAAAGCCGTTGCTGCTAACTATAAATTTATCTTCTTTGACGCATTCGGCGTATTGAAAAATGCAGAAGGCATTCTGCCGGAGATTCAGGAGACGTTTGACTGGCTTCAACGTGAAGGCAAAGAGTTTTACGTGTTGACCAACGATGCGTCGCGTA
>JAKONH010000162.1 GCA_022702045.1 Spirosomataceae bacterium | reverse complement strand
GCCGACTGCCCGTTAACTTCGACCGACCGGAACAGGTTGAAGTGTGAAATAAGCGGGGCGTTTTCGATTACTGACGTCGACGCAACCGCCGTCATCGGCAACAACCGACCCGCCTGATTCCGAACGTAGAACTGACTGATATCGCGCACATCAGTACGGAACGAGGTATCCGCCTGCGCAACGACCCGGAACTTACGACCGTAAATAATAAAGTCGTTGACATATTGGCTACCCAGATAGGTTTGCAACGTTCGATACACATCAGATACGCTAACCCCTAGCTTTTTCGCCTTTTCTCGGTCAACGTTGACACGGTAAGCCGGTGATTTAGCCGTGAAATACGAGTAGGCCCGGCCAATTTCAGGTCGCTTGCTGGCAGCAGCCAGGAAGTTCTGCACGACGCCGTCGAACGCTTGCACGTCATCATTGCTCTGCCGCTGCTGAATCTCAAACGTAAACCCGGACGACTGTCCCAGACCCGGAATAGCCGGGGGTTGTAACACCTGCACACGGGCGTCGTTGATACCCGCAAAAATCTTCTGCAACTTCACCACCAGCGAGTCGGCCTGCATATTCCGCTCCTTCCGGTCTTCCCACGGTTTCAGCTGCATAAACACCGTACCACTGTTCGACTTCGACGCGAAAGTGATAGCGTTCAACCCACCTAGCGCAGCAAAGTGATTGACGAATGGCTGCTTTTTCAACGTGGCCATCATGTCGTTGAGCACTTGCAAACTACGCGTTGTCGAAGCTGCTTCCGGAATTTCGTAGGTGACGATCAACCGGCCTTCGTCTTCCGTTGGAATAAAGCCCGTTGGTTTGGCGCGGAACAAAAGCCCGGTACCGATATACAGCACCACCAGCCCGATGATAACCAGTGGCGTCGATTTAATTAGGCGTTTGACGATGCTGGAGTATGAATTCGTGACCCGCTCGAACCATTGGTTAAACTTGTAAAAGAACTTGTTTAGGCCAGTCGCGTTCTCGTCGATGTGTTCTTCACGCAGCAACAGTGTACAGAGTGCAGGCGTCAGCGAGAGGGCCACAAACGCGGAGATCAGTACCGACACAGCAATCGTGATGGCGAACTGCTGGTACAAACGACCGACGATACCAGGTATAAAACCTACCGGCACGAACACGGCCGCCAGAATCAGCGCGATGGCAATAACCGGGGCCGAAATTTCGCGCATGGCCTCCACAGTGGCTTCCTTCGGCGATTTGCCCTTGTCGATGTTGGCCTGTACGGCCTCGACTACCACGATAGCATCATCGACGACGATACCAATGGCAAGTACGAAGGCAAACAGCGTCAGCGTGTTTATCGTAAAACCGAGCGGCACAAACAGCGCGAACGTACCAATGATAGATACAGGAACCGCGAGCAGGGTAATGAGCGTGGCTCGCCAGCTTTGCAGAAACAGGAACACCACCAGTACCACCAGCACAAGCGCTTCCAGCAGTGTTTCGACCACCTCACTAATCGACACCTGAATTACGGATACCGACTCGAACGGTACCACGTAATCAATGTCTTTGGGAAAGGTCTTTTTCAGCTCATTCATCGCTGCGTAAACACCTTCGGCCGTTTCGAGCGCGTTACTACCTGGCAATTGATAAACCAGCAGGTACGATGCCCGCTTTCCGTCGACAAAGGAGTTACTGGCGTACGAAAACTTACCGAGCTGCACGCGGGCCACATCGCTTAGTCGGACCAGTGCCCCCTTCGACGGGTCGCTTCGGACAATGATTTTCCGAAACTCGTCTTCCTTACTTAACCGACTGTTCGTAAATACAGTGTATTCAAATGCCTGCGACGTAGGCTGTGGTGGCCCACCGACCGAGCCCCCCGCGACTTGCAGGTTTTGCTCCTGTAGGGCGTTTGTCACGTCAGTCGGAGTCATACCCAGCTGCGCCAGCTTGTCGGGCTGCAGCCAGATACGCATACTGAAATCGTCGGCCCGGCTGAAGATATCCCCTACCCCCGGCACACGCAGTAAGGCGTCGCGGATGTAGATATTAACGTAGTTGTCGAGAAACGAGACGTTGTGCGTACCGTTGGGCGAATACAATGCCACCAGCATAAACAGCGATGGGTTCCGTTTCCGAACAGTCACCCCCAGCCGGGTTACTTCCTCCGGAATCTGGGGCGTTGCGATACCGACCCGGTTCTGCACGTCGAGGGCGGCAATGTTCACATCGGTACCAACCTTGAACGTGACGTTCATCGTCATCCGGCCATCGTTGGTTGCGTTGGTCTGCAGGTAGTCCATACCGGGCGTACCGTTGACCTGCGTCTCGATGGGCGTTGCCACCGTTTGCTCCACCGTCTGCGCATCGGCTCCGGTGTAGTTACTCGTCACCTGCACCACCGGTGGCGTAATGTCCGGGTACTGACTGACAGGCAACGTCAGTAGGGCCAATATACCCAGCGCCACAATGACGATCGATGTCACAATGGCCGTAACGGGTCGGTTAATGAATACTTCAAACATGATTTGTCAAATGATTGAGTAGTAGAATGATTGAATGATCGAGGGAGTGACGCGTCAGCCTATTCAATCACTTAATCAGTCAATCATTCTACTATTTCGCCTGATTTGTGACTTTTACCTTCGCGCCTTCCTTCACCTTCTGCGTACCCTCTGTCACCACCAGTTCGCCTTCCTTCAGACCGTTTTTCACAATAACTTTGTCGTTGATACGAGCGCCGAGCGTCACCTTTTTCTGGGTAGCCTTACTGCTATCGCCAACGACATACACGAAGTATTCGCTCATCTGCTCCGTTATAGCTTTGTACGGAATCAGCAATTGCGCACCAGGCGTCTGATTGCGGACACGTAGGTTACCGTTCTGCCCGACTTTCAGCTGATTCTTCGGATTCGGGAAAGCGATCCGAACGCGCAGTGTACCGGTCTGCGGATCGACGGCCCGGTCAACGATGCGAATCGAGCCGGGGTATGGGTACTGAGCGCCGTTTGGCAGCATGAGCAGAAACGTCGAGTCGTTTCCTTTTCCGGCGCTATTCTGCAGGGCAGTAAAGCGCTGAATCTGTGATTCATCGATCTGCACGTCGGCCGAGAGCGGATTATCGGCTGAAATGGTATTTAGGGGAACACCACCACCGGGCGCAACAGCTGCGCCTAGTCGCACCTGCGAAATACCGATGGTGCCGTCGAGGGGCGCGTAGATCGTCGTGTATTTCAGGTTGGTAGCCACCTGCTGAATACTGGCCTGTGCAGCGGCTACCTGCATGCGGTTGGCTTCCAGGGTTGCATTGGCATTGTCGACTACCTGCCGGGCAATAGCGTCCTGCTTTTCCAGCGTTGCGTACCGATCGGCGTCTTTCTGTGCCCGATTCAGGTTAGCTTTCTGTACGTTCAGGTTAGCGACGGCCTGATCGTACGTAGCTCGGTACTGCTGCGGATCGATCGAGTACAGTTTCTGTCCACGCGTTACGTGCTGCCCATCTTCAAAGAAAATACCGGTTATGTTCCCGGCTACCTGCGGCTGAATTTCTACCTCGCGGAAAGCCGTGACCGTTGCCGGAAATTCATCGTAGTAAGTCGCATTACCCTTCTCCGCCCGCACGGCAGATACCGCTGTCGGCGGAGGGGCCTGTTGCTTTTTATCGTCTTTATCACCCCCACAGCCAGCCAGCGTTACCAGCCCACCCAGCAGCAGCAGTCGATAGTTTACCGTTGTCATAACGTCACTCGTGTTTGTAGTTTGTGGTTTGTAATTCTCAGTTCGTAGTTCACTGCCGTAGTGGTAGTATTTCGATGAAAGACCTGACCACAAACCACGAACTACAAACTGACCTTAAAATCTATACTCTCCCAGCGCGCGAATCACGTCGACTCGACTCACCAGCACCTGATAGAGAGCATTGAAGACGTTGAGCCTAGCCGTACGCAGGTCTGCTTCAGCAACCGTTACGTCCAGATAAGCCCGGACGCCGGAACGGTATTGCAGATTAATAATGCGGTAGTTATCCTGCGCCAGTTGCTGATTCGCCACCAGCGCGTAATAGTTGGCCAGGTTGCCTTTATATACTGACAGCGCCTGCGCATACTCTGCATCGACACTATTGGTCAGCGAGACAAAGTCCCAGTCGAGTCGTTTCACCTGCAACTCCGCGATACGCAATTGCTGCACTCGTCGTCCACCCTGAAAAATGGGCAGCACCACCGACAGGCCGATCAACGAATTGGGAAATACCTGCGAGTAGAGCTGCGTGAATGTATTGTTCTGATACTGAAAGTTGTAGTTGGCGATGGCCGAAACCGACGGCAGATAAGCCCAGCGGGCATAGCGCACGTTGGCGTCGAGCAGTTCACGCTGCGTCCGCAACTGCTGGTACTCAACCCGGCTGGCTGGATTGGCCAATTGCAGGGTGTCGAGGGCTGTGTCGCGAACGAGTTGAAGTGTATCATACGCCACGCCCAGCCGGGTCGTTGGTGGGTAGCCCATATACTGCTTCAGTACCTGAATCTTCGCGCCGACCAGATCGGTATACTGCTTTCGCTGAGCCAGTGCATTGTTGAGCGCTACCTGCGCCCGTTGTGGGTCGGTTTTGTCGACAACCCCACTCTGGTACTGATTTGACGCATCCTGCAAACTGCGCTGTAACCGGACAATGTCTTCAGTAAGAATGTCAGCCTGTCGCTGCGTCAACACCACGTCATAGTAAGCTTTGCTGACGTTGACAACCACGTCAATTTTATTCAGCGTCGTGGTTTGTGCGGCCTGTAATCGGTATGCTTCAGCAGTGCGGTTTGCCAGCAGCAGGTCGCGGCTAAGAATATTTTGCGAAAGCGAGAAAGAAGCTACCGATGTGTTTTGGGCGCCCAGCGTTACGTTTCGCCGTTCGCCCGTATTTACATCGGGAATTTGCGTAACAGGCAGCTTCAGATAATGAATCAGTGAGTAACCGCTCGTGAGCTGCGGGTACCAGCTCGATTGCGCAACTTTAATATTACGATCTGTAATTTCCTGATCAATCAGCGACTGGCGAACGATTGGATAGTTGTTCAGTGCATACAGCAGACAGTCATTTAGATACGCTTGCCTGGCTAATGAATCCGCTGGCTTCTGTGCCAGTAACGGGCTTCCCAGGCTGCTTAAAAGAACGCAGAGAAGTCCAATAACCCCTTTTTTCATAACATTCTGAACGGCTGTACCAGTCATTGACCCAAATAGTCAATCTTGTGTACTATCTATCAACTACCAGACTGCCGCTTTTTGTTCAGCCAAGTGCTAAATTCTAGCAAATTGCCCAGGCTATCGGCGCGGAGTCAATTTGCCAAAACCACCCGATCGCCGTACATTTCGGACTATTTACCAGTTATCCTGCCTCATGACGGAAGCGCCCCACGACTCAGACGAACGCACTGAACGTTCGCTGAATTTTATCGAACAGATTGTTGATGAAGACATTGCCGCCGGTAAAAACGGTGGGCGCGTACATACGCGTTTCCCACCCGAACCCAACGGCTACCTCCATATCGGCCATGCCAAATCGATCTGCCTGAACTTCGGACTGGCCGACGAATATGGCGGGCAAACGAACCTCCGCTTCGACGATACCAACCCCGTGACGGAAGAAACCGAGTATGTTGATTCGATCAAGAACGACGTGCGTTGGCTCGGCTTCGACTGGGAGAACGAGTTATACGCGTCGGATTATTTCGAGCAGATCTATCAATTCGCCCAAAACCTGATTCAGAAAGGGTTGGCCTACGTTGATGATTCGACGGCTGAAGAAATTTCGGCGCAGAAAGGCACGCCAACCGAACCGGGCCGCTCAAATCAGTACCGCGATCGGAGCGTTGCTGAAAACCTCGACCTGTTCCAGCGGATGCGGGCCGGCGACTACCCAGACGGCGCTAAAGTGCTGCGTGCAAAGGTTGATATGGCGTCGCCGAACATGCAACTGCGCGACCCGATCATCTACCGCATCAAGCACGCGCATCACCACCGCACGGGCGACGCCTGGTGCATCTATCCGATGTATGACTTCGCCCACGGACAGTCGGATGCGATCGAGCACATTACGCATTCGCTCTGTACGCTGGAATTTGAAGTACACCGCCCGCTTTATGAATGGTTTATTCAACAATTGGAGCTGTTCCCGTCACGGCAGATCGAGTTTGCTCGGCTTAACCTGACCTATACGGTTATGAGCAAGCGAAAACTCAAACAGCTGGTCGAAGAAAAGCATGTCAGCGGCTGGGACGATCCGCGTATGCCAACCATCGCCGGTATTCGTCGGCGCGGCTACACGCCTGCCAGTATACGTGAGTTCTGCGACCGGATCGGTATCGCCAAGCGCGATAACCTGATCGACGTGGGTCTGCTGGAGTTCTGCATCCGCGAAGAGCTAAACCGGACGGCTCCGCGCCTGATGGCGGTGCTCGACGAGAAACCGCTCAAGCTGGTCATCACCAACTACGACCTTGGTCGGGAGGAGATAATGCACATCGAAAATAACCCCGAAGATCAGTCGGCAGGGGTGCGCGACGTGCCGTTCAGCCGGGAAGTGTATATTGAGCGCGACGACTTCATGGAAAACCCGCCGAAGAAATTCTTCCGGCTATTTCCGGGGGGTATGGTCCGGCTGAAAGGGGCCTACATCATCAAATGCGAAGAGGTCGTGAAAGACAATGCCGGTGAGATCATCGAACTGCGCTGCTCGTACATTCCCGAAAGCCGGAGCGGTTCCGACACATCGGGCATCAACGTCAAAGGCACGATTCACTGGGTATCGGTCCCCCATGCGGTCGAAGCCGAAGTGCGCGTGTACGACCGCCTGTTCTCCGTCGAAAACCCGGCCGCCGACGAGCGGGATTTCAAAGAATTGATCAACCCCAATTCGCTCGAAACAGTCCGCGCCTTTGTTGAGCCTGCCCTGGTCGAAGCTACTCGGTCTGGATTGACCCGGTCTGGTTCCTTAACCAACGTACAGTTCATGCGCAAAGGCTATTTCATCCTTGACGCCGACTCGACGGACACACTACCTGTCTTCACCCGCACCGCCACTCTCAAAGACGGCTGGGCGAAAGAACAGAAAAAGGGATAGCGTTCGGAACGTCTTGAACTGTGATTCTTGTGATTACGCTGATAGACTTTGATTCCACTGAATCATGGTAGTCAGCATAATCACAAGAATCACAGTTCAAGACTTAAGTCAGTTTTTCCAGCGCCTGCTTCATACCGGCAAACTGCCGCTTTTTCTGGAGCACGATGGGCGCAGCAACTCGTTCGCGGCAGTCGAATATACCGCAGCGTTCACAGGCTTCATTAACCAGCCGCGACGGAATCTCAGGTGTGGGCTGCTGCATGAATTTCATTCGGCTACGTAAGGCATCATTGACCGCAAAACACATCGACACGCTCATGTTTTGCTGCAGGTCGGGCCGGTGCGAATGGGCGACCGAGATAATCAGGTATTGCATACCTGAATCCGCATACTCCGACAACTGCGCCCGGCACAGGGTACTGTCGACGCCTTTGTTTTGCTGAAGAAAATGCAGTTCCTGTAAGATCGTCAGCGCAATCCAGCGACGGCAATAGTGTTCGTCAATAATACCGCGTGGCCCACCCTGACTACCCTGTAACCGCGACAGGTGCATTTCTTTCGACAGGTGGAAATCCGTTTCGCCCGCCGTGTGATTGAACCGGTAGAAAAACAGCTGATCGATACCGAACTGACTGGGCAACACATTGCTGAGCCGGTAAAAAAAGCGTTCGGGGGTCGAGTTAAAATTCCGAATCAGGTCGAGGAAAGCGTCGTTGCTCCAGGTATCGCGGTTGAACAGCTCCGTCAGCCGGGCCACCAGTACGTCACGGCGAATCAGGATAGCACCGGCGAAATACGAGGCCCGGTAGTTATTCAGAATCTGCTCGAACGACTCGGCTTCGACCCAGGAATAGGTATAAGGCCGCACTTTCAACCCTATGTATTGAAATGCCACTTCCCGCGCCAGAATAAATGTCCGCTGGGCCGTATTCAGGCTGGCGTTAAGGTGCAACGTACGCCGTTCAGGACGGTACACCGAGCGCAGCGCCGTTAGTTCGGGCTGCTCGGCCGGATCGAACGGCACGATTTGTACGTCGTATTTTGTCTTGAGCAGATTGACCAGCAAATTCTCTGACACAGCCTGCCCCGACGCCGTGTATTCCGACAGAAACCGGTCGGCGTCGGCTTCGATCTCCGGAAAATAGTTATCATGCATCTCCTGGTACGACCGCAACATGGTCATGTACAGCCGTTCGACGCTCATGTTGTACGTCAGGGCAATATCCATGAACGTACGGATCATGGCGCTGACCTTGGCAGGCGCTTCAGCCAGTAGTTCCAGCAGATCCGACGGGTCGATGCCGAACAACTCGAGTGGAATCTCGGTCAGGAATTTGGACCGAAGCAGGTCAGAAATTGGTTCCAGCTTCTTGCTCAGCTTCAGTGATACCAGCGAGTCATAATCAACCTGCATGGCGTTGGCGAGAGACGCAATCTTATCGGCTTTCGGATACTTCCGCCCCTTTTCAATCTCGGTGATGTACGACACCGACATACCAGACTGCTGTGCCAGATCGCTGGCCGACAGCCCCTTATCGAGTCGAAGCTGCCTTAATTTTAAGCCAAACAGCAGGCGAATATGATCAGCAGGAAGGGTCAAAATAGTTTGTAGTTTATAGTTTGTTGTTTGTTGTTCCTCCGGTGAGCCAGCCAGCGATAGCCAACTACAAACCACAAACCCCGGCGGGAACCGCCCAAACGACAAACTGACCTTGCAAAGTTACGCCGGTTTTTCGCGTTCTGCCAGAAAGTCGTTGAAGGCTACGTTAAGTGCGTCGAGTGCATCGGACAACCCGCTAGTATCGGCCACCTTCAGCTTACCCTCGGCGGTACGGGCAATATCAGCCACGCGGGATACACCAATCGTTCCGGCAGAGCCCTTCAGCGTGTGCAGGTGGCTCTTCACGGTTGGAATGTCGCCCAGCTTGTAGGCATCAATAGCACCGTTGACCAGTTCAGCCGCTTCCATGACAAATTCGTCAAGAATACTGTCGACCAGTTCTTGTCCGCCGATGTCGCGCAGTTGGCCGATGATTTCCGGATCGATGATGGGGAGCGCCGGGTCGCTTTGTACCGCAACCGGCATAGGGGTCGCCACAGGAGCGTCGGTTTTCTGCCGGGCCCGATTCGCATCCGACAGCTCCTTCACTTTCGCAATCAGGCTCTGCGCCCGGATCGGCTTAGCAATGTAATCGTCAAGCCCCTGCTGAATAAATCGTTCGCGGTCTTCGCGCATCGAGTATGCCGTCATGGCCACGACCGTCGGCAGGCGTTTGCCAAATTGCTCACGCAGGTTCCGGGTCGCTTCAACACCATCCATATCGGGCATCTGAATGTCCATAAAGATCACGTCGAACGGACCCGACTCGCCCTTCTCAATCGTTTGGAAGCGCTCGCTTACCTGTGCGATAGCCGCCGGACCGCTGTCGGCCGTCGTGACCACACAGCCCGCTTTCCGCAGAATTTCGCTGGCCACTTTGCGGTTAACGGCATTATCGTCGACAAGCAGTACCTGCGGGTGGTAAGTACTAAAAAAGTTGGCCAACGTAATTTCAGCGGCTTCGGTCGTTTGCTGCGACGGACTGATGGCTGTTTCTTTCAGTTCGATGATGAACCAGAACGTGCTCCCCTTCCCTACTTTTGACTCAACGCCAACCTCTCCTTTCATCAGGTGCGCCAGCTCTTTCGAAATGGACAGTCCAAGCCCCGTACCACCAAACGACTTACGCGACGACGTGTCGACCTGACTGAATGAGTTGAATAACAGATTGATGTTCTGGGGTGAAATTCCGATACCGGAATCTTCGACAGCTACGCGAATTCGGTTGAACTTACCCCGCTTACTAACGAGCGATGCCTTGACCTGCACCGTACCATTCTCCGTAAACTTGATCGCATTCGACGTCAGATTCGACAGGATCTGCAACAGCCGCGTCTGATCAGCGATCACGAACGTTGGCAGATCAGGCGCGAGGTGATAGGTCAGGTCATTATTTTTTGAATGCGCCTGTTGGCCGAACAGGGCGATGAGCTTCTCGAAAATTTCGCGGAAGGCAATTGGTGCTTCGTGCAGTACCATCTTGCCCGCTTCGATCTTCGAGAGGTCGAGAATATCGTTGAGAATGTTCAGCAGCGTTTCCGACGATCGCTTGACTGTCTTGACGTAACTACGCTGCTCATCATCGAGTTGCGTATCATTGAGCAGGTCGATCATACCAATCACCCCGTTCATCGGCGTCCGAATTTCGTGACTCATGTTGGCCAGAAACTGCTCTTTCACTTTCAGCGATCGTTCGGCTTCATCGCGTGCTTTCACCAGCTCGGCCGACTGCCGCTTCAGTTCAGTAATATCGCGGGCCAGTACGGCAACAACCGAGTAATGACCGGCATCGTCCTGAAGCATCAGCATATTGAACATGAACTGCCGCTCCGTACCGTCTTTCCGGCGGATGCTCACTTCGAAGTTGCGTAGACTATGCGTCCGGCCGAGCTTGATCATAGCCCGATGAATAACGCTCTTATCGACAAAATACTGGGTTACGTCCTGCCCCAGCACTTCATCGGGCGTGTAGCCCAGCCGTTTAAACACCGACGGGCTGACCATTGTAATCTTCCCTTTCCGGTCGACACGAGCGTAAATATCCTGTAGGTTCTCGAAGATACCCCGAAATTTTTCTTCACTCCGCAGCGTCGCAATCTCGGCTCGTTTCCGGTTGGTAATGTCGCGCGCAATACCCGACACCTCTTCGATAACCCCCCCCGTCAGCAGGATTGGGTTCAGGTGAATTTCTAGATAGGTTTCCCCCTTTTCGGTTGTAAAGTGCAGTTCAAAGTTTTGTGCCGTCCCTTTAAATGCCAGTCGGTAATGGTCTTCCATCATCCGACGGCTCTCGGCGTTGAGCATCCGCCAGCCGTTCTGTAACACACTAGTATGCAGCCGTGGCTGTTCGCTGGTCTGATTCTCGATCAGCCGCAGGTAGTTTTTATTGAACGAGGTCAGCAACAGCCCTTTGTTGACCGACCAGATCAGGTACGTGCTGCTGTCGAAGATGGCGTTGAGCCGGGCGTTCTGCTTATCGAGTACCAGTTCCGACTGCTTACGGGCAATCGCCAACGCGACCTGCCCCGAAATAAATTCGAGCAGTTCGAGGTCGCGGGGCCCATAGGTGCGGGAATCGTTGTACGACTTCACCCCAATGATTCCCGTAATTTCGTCGCCAATGCGCAGCGGAGCCGTTAGCATCACTTGTGGCTGACGTTGATTATACAGATCTATTTTATGCTGCTCGGCCAGTTGGCGAATATCTTTCTCGTACAAAAACAGCGGTTTGTTGGCCCGGATTGTGTATTCTGTCAGGCCATTCCCCAGCCGGCGCTTCGTAAACCGCATGCTGTTGCCGAAGTATTCATCGACATAATAGGGAAACGACAGGTAGGTTTTGCTCGAATCGTAGAGCGCGATAAAGAAGTTGCGCGCGTCGATGATGTTACCCAATTCGTGGTGAATCTTCTGGTAGAGATCATCCAGATTAGGCGTATTGATTGTCCAGTTGGCAATGCTGTAGTACAGTTTCTGCGACTTTTCCGCCCGGATTCGGCTCGTTGTATCGTGCAGGATGCAGCGGAAGGCCGTTGGGCGCCCATTGTCGAACCGGCAGTTGACACTTCCCGACAGAAAAATTGTTTTGCCGGACTTATCGCGGAATACCGTTTCGAAATACGGTAGCATCGCTCCCAGCTCAATACGCTTCAGCAGGGCAATCGTACTGTCGGCATAGTCGGGATGCAGCACGTTGCGCAGGTTGAGCGACGCAATCTCACTCGACGTGTAGCCCAGCACCTCGCGCCATGCCCGGTTGACGAAGATAAATTTTCCGTCGAGCGTCAGCAACTGAATCAGATCGGAGGTGTTATCGACCAGATCCTGCAATTGTGCATTGGTGTTCGACAGTGCCGACGCTACCCGGCGTTTATTGGTAATATCTTCACCGATCAGCGTGATTGCCGTGACGACTTCGCTGGCGTGTTCGTCGCGGTCAACGAGTAGCGAGTTAAGCTGTACGTTTCGCAGCGAACCGCTACGGGTCAACAGGGCTATCTCCCGATTTTCGGGCAGCTTGCCGCGCATCAGTAAATCGTCGAAATCAAGCTCAAGCCGGGCGCGGTCGGTGGCCGGAACAAATATATCAAAGAAGTTTTTGCCCACGATTTCGTCGGCCTGCCAGGCTGTAACCCGTACGGTGTAGGGGTTGGCGTAGCTAAGCGTCCCATCGCGGTCGATGGTAATGCCAATCAGGTTCAACTGATCGACCGTTTGTCGGGTATCCTGCCGCATTGCCCCGTCGACCAACGTGCTGGTATCGTGGTTTACAGTAGTCGGTTCAACATCCGGACTCGGTTCACGTTTGGTTTTTGCAGACCTTTGCATAGTAGTAAGTCACGGAGGTGTGACCGTCAAACCATTAAATTTACAAAAAAATACCGCTTTCAGGCAAGACTTGCGGTCGATAGGAACGTGTTCAGTGACTGAATCCGCTCCGGTCTTGCTTTCCTAACGATGCTCTGCCCCCCAATGCGTAACTGTTACATAATTTTCCTCGCCATACTGCTGCTAACCGGCTGCGAACCATACAACCTGGAACGCAAGACGTTTCCCACCTGTGTCAGCCCTACAGCTACGATCGGCGTATCCGGTACCGGGCTCGATCTCGCTTTTTTTGTCGATAACCCACAAGGTGACATTGGGCTGGCGGGCTGGGACTTCGGTGACGGGTTAAACGTTAACCGGGTTGGCTTGCGGGTGATTTATAACTACGCCAAAGCAGGCACATATACCGTCCGGCTCACCCTCGTCAATACCTGCGACGATACGTTTACAATCACTCGCCAGATTACCGTTCGCTAACCACCGACCATGCGTTTTTTTTACCTGCTTATTTTTTGTTGTTTCTACCTGTCGGCAACGGCACAGAATCGGGTCAGTACTATTCGCTTTCGCAGTATCGATTCGGCACGGCTGGAAATTCAGTATGACCTGCTCAATACCCGCCCCGGCGATTCCATTTATGTTCAGATTCGTAGCCGGATTCGGGGAATACTCCGTATCCGACCGGAATTGATTCAGGGCGATATCGGCATGAATGTCCCCGCCGGATCGGATCGGCGCGTGGTCTGGAATGCCCGCGCCAACGGGTACACGCTGAATGAAGAGATTAGAGTGTCGGTGCTGATTCGTACACACGTGCCGATTGCCGCTGCGCGCCGAGCGTCCCGCCCCAGCCAGCCGACAGCCTCGCAAGTACCGGCAGCAAATCCGGCAACGCCTAAATCGGCGGTTACGCCTGCGCCGACGGAACCTGTACAAACGCCCCCCACTCCGACGACGGCCATTACGGCAGCACCAGCAACACCATCCAACTCATCAGACACGGAGGCTGCTCCCGCTAGTACGCGGTCTTCAAACCGGTATGTGGGTCCGGCCTGGGCGCTGTTGTCAGCCGTAGCGCCGGGAATCGGCAATATTTTTGTGCAGACACCTCGTCCGCGTGTTGGCTTCCGCCCGATTGTGTTTGCTACGACTTACAGCCTGATTCTCTACGGGTTAAAGGAAAAACGCGATGCGGACGCAGCGTATGCGCTTTATGAGCAACAGCGAAATAGTACGGTTGCCGAACCGTACTATCAGACAGCAAACACCCATTACCATCGTTATTATATAGCGACACGGGGCGCGATTGCCATTGCTGCGGCCGATGTCGTGCTGACGTTTTTGCGCGGACTTAACAACAATCGGCAAAAGCAGGCGCTGCGGGTAGACGGCGTTACGCTCCGGCCCGGTTTGCAGGCCGGACAACCGACAGCTCAACTCCGGTATACATTCTAACCTGTTCGTCTATGCGTTATCTGGCTGTTTTCGTGCTTTTATCCGGGCTGCTTGGTTCGGTGGCAAGCTACGCACAGACGCAGCCGGATTCCACTCAGACCGTAGAAGAAACCGAATCGACCAGTAGCGAGTGGCAACAAGTGTCGCTGTCCCGACACGCGACGCATGCAGCCCCCGCTCCTACCAACGCTCCCAACCCAACACGGTCAACACCAGCACCCACTACGACTGTTGCTACGTCCACGGTACCCGCTTCAGCGCCCACCGCATCAACGCTACCAGCACGTCCGGCCCCTATCCCGACTGCACCTGCAACCGGACGCGTACCAGCGCGGCCCCAAAGCTACCGCCCCGCCTTTTCGGGCGATTTTGCCACGAACCGTAGCGGCTGGCGGGGTGGCCGGAAAGGCGGTTACCAGTACCAGATTGGCTTTGGTAGGTACAACATCCGGCGGCTGAGCCCAACGTCCGGCGAAGTCGCTTATAGCGTCGTTTCACTACCTACGGAGATGAACCTTAACCTGGCGCCTTACTTCACGATCAGGATCGACGTAGTAGCTGATTCGGGCCGGGTACCGTCGGGTGGACTGCTATTCGGGGTTCGCGACTCGCTGAACCTGTGCGCCTTTCGCCTGCGCAGCGACGGCACAATGGCCCTCACCCGACTGATTGATGGACAGGCTACGGATTCGGTGATGACTGATGATTTCTTCCGGCCGGGCGTACCTGTCGAGCCAAACCGGAATCAGCTAGTGATCCGGCGCGTCGAGAAAGCGTTGCATGTGTATATCAATCAGCGGGAGGTGCGGGGTAGTCCATTCGTGTTTGACCCCTTACCCGGTAATCGTATTGGCGTAACAAGTTCGGGCGACTGGACATCCTTCCAGAAACTGCTTGTCACGCTCGGCCCCGACGACTGGATCGATCGCTAGATAATGTCAGGGGCGGATTGGCTCGCCCGAGCGGTCGATTTTTAGCAGTTGACCGTCGAGAAAAGCCGATGCGATGTCGTTACGAAACGGCGTGATGGCTTCAAAACGGGGCTCGATAACCCAATTGTCGTGCTGATCGATGTAGCCCCACCGGCCATTTTTGCGGGCCCGACGCCAGCCGTGGTCGTCGACACCCAGTTCAACTTTGTCGTACGGGCTGTTGCCAAACGATTCTTCATAGCGCCCCTGCCGAGCATCGGTGGGGGTAGCAGGCGTGTTGTCTGCCGACGTTACCCGCGTATCGGTAGCCTGCTCAACAGCGGGTTCCGGCTCCTTGGTGATTTTTTCCGTGCTGGCTTCGGTTGGTACAGGCACCTTCGCAACGGACGTGGCAACCGTATCCGTACTGGCGGGTACAGACTCGTCTGAAGCGGATGTCACCTGTTCGCGTTCCGTATAGGGCGATTGCCGGTTAAGGGTTTCTTCCTGCCGCGTCTCTTCTCGCTTGGGCGGTTGCCGCGTATTGTTTGATCGGACAAACAAGTAGATAATCACCAGCAGCGCCAACGCGAACAGCACACCATACAGGCCGCTACGATCCGGCTTAATCACGTCGACACGTACCGTGCTGAGGGGATTGTTGTTGGCATCGAACAAGGTGTAATCGGTTGATTTAGACGGTTTCACCCAGCCACGATTCTTGGGCGAAAGTCCTTCGCCCAGGTCATCAATCGTAACAGCCAGCACATTGACGACATCCCAATCAAGCGTTACAGGTTGCCCCCGTCGCACGCGGGCGGGCGTAGCCGTAAACGAGCGAACTACCGGCGGAGGCCCAACAGTGGGTTCGGGCTCCATACGGGATACCGGCGCTGACTCCGGCGGTAAAACCGGCTCAGACCGTACGATAACCGGCTCGGGAAC
>JAKONH010000025.1 GCA_022702045.1 Spirosomataceae bacterium | reverse complement strand
ATAACTCGCTGCCGACGATCAGCCGGTCGTCGGATCAAATGCGCGAAATTGACCTCTACCCGTTTCGGAAGCTGATCGCCGACAGTCTGATGGGTGTTGTAACGGGACACCTGCACGTTCCGCATATCGACAACACGCCCGCACTGGCGGCAACGCTGTCGGAAAAAATTGTAACCGAACTGCTCAAAAACGAACTGGGCTTCCGGGGGCTGGTCTTTACCGATGCGCTCAACATGGGTGGCATTCATCAGTCGAGCAAGGCGCTTGACGTGAATCTGCGGGCACTGATGGCGGGAAATGATATCCTGCTTTATCCTGAGAATGTTCATGATGCTGCACTCAATATCCTGAATGCGGTACATCAGGGCCATATTTCCCAGGCGTTCATCGACGAAAAAGTCAAGAAAATTCTGCGGGCTAAATACTGGGCGGGATTAAGCAAGTACAAACCGATTGATCTCGCTAACCTGTCCAATGATCTGAACTCGCCTGAGGCTCAGTTGCTGAAACAGGAGCTTTGCGAACAGTCTGTAACGGTTGTTAACAACCGGAACAACCTGCTGCCATTGAACCGGCTCGACTCACTACGGCTGGCTTCGGTAGCTATCGGCGCTGAAGCGGGCAATACCTTTCAGCGGACGCTTAACCAGTACGCACCCGTCGAAACGCTAGCCTACACCGATCGCAATCTGACCGATGCAGCTGTAAATCAAATTCTGTCCAGTGTCGACTCGGCGAATACAGTGTTGATCAGCTTTCACCATATGAGCGAATCGGCCTATCGCAAGTTTGGCATTACAAAAGGATCGCTCGACCTCATCACCCGGCTCAAGCAGCGCGGTAAACAGGTGATCGTAACGGCCTTTGGCTCGCCCTACAGCCTTTCCCAACTGGGTTCAGCCGACGCACTGGTCTGTGCTTATCAGGACTTCAACGAGATGGAGCAGGTCGTACCACAGGTGCTGTTCGGTGGTCTGGGGTCACACGGTATGCTACCTGTATCGACGGGAGCATTGACGATGGGTTCCGGCGAACGGCTCAACCCGGCTGGTCGGCTGTCGACAGGTGCCCCGGAAAGTGTGGGAATGAAGTCCGCAACGCTGGCTAAGATCGATCAGCTGGCCCAAAACGCGGTGCGCGATCGGGTTGTGCCGGGCTGCGAAATTCTGGTGGCAAGGAAAGGAAAAATCGTTTACAGCAAAAACTTCGGTCGTTTGACGTATGCGCCCAACGCCGAAAAAGTCACCGACGAAACACTGTACGATCTGGCGTCGCTGACAAAAGTGCTGGCAACGTTGCAAAGTGTGATGGTGCTCTACGACCGCAAGCAAATCGACCTGAATCAGAAAGCATCGTTCTACCTTCCCGAATTACGCGGCACCAATAAACAGAACATCACCCTTCAGGATTTGCTCTGGCATCAGTCGGGCATGGTCTCTTACTACCCGACAACCTGGGATCGTACCCGGACACCGGGCGGTGGGTTGAAAACAGAATACTACGGCACCACGCGCGACAGCCTGCATACACTACAGATAGCGCCAACGCTCTGGGCGACGCCCGCCCTGAAAGACTCCGTCTGGAAATGGGTGGTGCAATCGCCAATGTCGCGTAAGCTGGATGAAACGGGCAAGCCTGCTTACGTGTATAGCGACCTGAATTTTCTGACGTTGCAGAAGATTGTCGAGCGAATTAGCCTTCAACCGCTCGACCGTTTCGTTACGGATAATGTGTACAAACGGCTGGGCCTGCATCAGCTTGGTTTTACGCCACTACAGCGCCTGAAGAGCCCGCATTGCGCCCCCACTGAGCAGGACACCTACTATCGGAATCAGCTACTGGTCGGAACGGTACACGATCAGATGGCAGCTGTGCAGCGCGGCATATCGGGCCATGCCGGTTTGTTTGGCAACGCCCACGACATTGCCACGCTGCTACAGATGAATTTGCAGAAGGGTTTGTATGGTGATGTACGCGTCTTCCAGCCCATGACCGTACCTTTTTTCACCCAGACGTTAAGCAACCGTAGTCACCGCGCGCTCGGCTGGGACAAACCGAATCCGGAAAGTACGAGCAGTGTTTATCTGGCAGAACAAGCGTCGCCCCGTTCGTTTGGTCACACAGGCTTTACCGGTAACGTCGTCTGGGTCGACCCCGATCAGGAACTTGTCTTTGTCTTTCTGTCAAACCGGATTTACCCAACAGCCGGCAACAATTCCATCAACACGACGAAACTACGCCGGCGCATTCACGAAACGATATACAGCGCCATTATCCCAGAATAAGCTGACCGACACAAACAAAAATGCCACCGCTTGCGTGTGGCATTTTTGTTGCGCGAATGTTTCTAAAATTTGTGGTTTGAGTACTACCTTCTGTGGATAATTTACAAATACATTACCTTTACCAACCAGGAATTTCAACTCTATGCAACGATCTTTATTTCACTGTTTCCTCTTTTTGGCATTGTGTAGTTTGGGTCTGCCACTAAGCGGGTTGGCTCAAACGATCACGGTTGGAGCGTTGTCGACCTCTGCCGTCTGCTCAGGCAATACCGTTTCTATTCCGTTCTCCATAACGGGCACCTTCGGATCGACTAACGTATTCACGGCGCAACTGTCTGATGCAGCCGGAACGTTTGGCACTTCATCCTCGATAAACATCGGTACGCTGTCGGCCTCTTCCAGTACAACGGCCGCTACGGCACTGACCATCTTGGCAGCTATTCCTGCCGGTACAGCGACCAGTACCGCCTACCAGGTACGCGTGATTTCAAGCAATCCATTTCGGACAAGTAACAACAATACCAGGTTAGCCGTTGCGAATACCCCCGGTATACCCGGCGTTAGCCCCATCAGCTATTGTCTGGGCGAAACAGCGGCACCGCTCTCGGCTTCAGCGGTTAGTGGCGCTACGCTAAAATGGTACGCCATTGCTTCAGGGGGAACGGCTTCTTCGGTTGCTCCCACACCGGATACAAAGAAGATAGGAACGGCTCCATACTACGTCAGTCAATCATTGAATGGATGCGAAAGCCCCCGTGCAAGTATTTCTGTCACCATTAACGGAACACCGTCCGCGCCTGGTGTCCAAGCATCTTTCTCAGTCTGTCAGAACACCACTTTGGCCCCTCTGACAGCTACAGCCGATGACGGAAACACGCTTCGGTGGTATGCTCCCAACACCAATGGTGGTGCTTTTTCGTCGACGGCGCCTACCCCTGATAATCAAAGCACGGCAGTCTATTATGTAAGTCAGGCGCGTGGTAACTGTGTCAGCCCACCCAGTTCAATTACAGTAACCATCAATAAAAATCCGTCAGCGCCCAGCGTTGTTACGCCAGCACCCAGTTACTGCCCCGGTCAGAGCGCAGCTCCATTATCCGCTACGGCGTCAACGGGTGGCACCCTAAACTGGTACGGTACCAATTCGACGGGGGGACCATCATCGTCTACAGCCACCGTTCCCAGCACCACATCCTCAAGTACGACAGTATATTATGTCAGTCAGACGGTCGGGGACTGCGAAAGTCCACGCACGGCTATCAGCGTAACTGTCAAGCCCACGCCGGCTACCCCCGGCGTCACGAATCTATCGCTCTGCCAGAATCGGTCGGCAAGCGCACTAACCGCGTCAGGCGTAACGGGAACGGCCAACTGGTATAGTCCGGACAGCAGCACCCCATCAACGACAGCACCAACACCGTCGGTAACGGCCACTGGCGCGGCCTCGTATTCCATTAGTCAAACAGTCAATGGGTGCGAAAGTGGTAAAGCAACGCTGACCGTGACAGTCAATGCGATTCCGGCTGTGCCTACTGTTGCGACTACTGGTCCGACTTACTGCCAGGGTGTATCGGCTCAGCCTCTGTCGGCGACTGGAACCGCACTGCTTTGGTATGGCACAAACCAGACTGGCGGTACTGGCAATTCAACCGCTACGGTACCGTCAACAGGCAGTTCTGGTTCAACGACCTATTACGTCACCCAGACAATCAACGGCTGCGTTAGCGATCGAGCGGGTGTCACGGTGACCGTAAAGACAACGCCAGCCCGACCAGATGCAGTCAACGCGTTATCCTTCTGCCAGAATGCCACTGCTTTACCCAGCCTGACGGCTACGCCTGCCACCGGGGCTACTTTGCTCTGGTATGGCGCTAACGCTACGGGCGGCACCAGTACAAGCGTAGCGCCCGCTCTTTCCTCGTCAACAGTAGGTACGACTAATTACTACGTTAGCCAGACGATCGATGGCTGTGAATCAGCAAGTCGATCAGCTATCGCCGTAACCGTAAAACCAACTCCGGCAGCACCGGGCGTAACGTCAGTAGAGTACTGTAATAATGCCGGGTCTCAGCAACTAAGTGCAGCAGGTAGCAATATAAAATGGTACGATGCCTCTGGCTCATCGCTTGCCAGCGCGCCCACACCACCGACCAACGCGGTTGGCCAGCAGACATATCAGGCCACGCAAACCGTAGATGGCTGTGAAAGTCCGCAAAAGTCACTGACCGTAACGATTAAGCCACTGCCTGGTCAGCCTGGCGTTACCAATCTATCGTACTGCCAGCCTACGCAGGATCAACCGGCACAGAACGTTGGTCCCCTGACCGCATCGGGCGACAACCTGCGCTGGTACAATACCGATGGCAATCCATTTCAGTCGGCTCCTACGCCCCCAGTGTCACAGGTAGGCACATACACTTATCAGGTTAGTCAAACGGTAAATGGTTGTGAAGGGGGCAAAGCCACGTTACAGGTCGCCGTCAACAACACCCCTGCTCCGACCGTCACGACGTCCCTGGTTACCTACTGCATCAACACAACAGCCGCACCACTTCAGGCGACAGCGGCCACTGGTGCCAGCCTGCGTTGGATTGATCCATACAACCGTACCTTCAACGAGGCTCCGACACCCTCAACGCTCAACAGTAACGTGGTGGCAGGCGGAGATCCGTTCTACGTGTATCAGATTGGTTCAAATGGTTGCTACAGTTCACGGTCAACCATCCGGGTTGTGGTCAACGTAGCGCCGACGCTGGCATTGAACGGCGTGGGCGAAGTCAACCTGGGTGCGTTAGCTCCCGTCAAACTGAGCTTTACCGGTGCACCACCCTTTAGCTATACATTGACAGATGGTTACAGTGGTATCAGCCGAACAAACGACACAACGATCTACGTGCTGCCGCGTGGCAACACCACCTATCAGATCGTTTCCGTTGCTAACAGTTGCGGTGTTGGTCTGCCTGGAAGCCCGGCAACCGCAACCATCACCGTGCGCATTCCGGTCATTGTCACCAGCGTTCTGCAGACGTCGACGGTTTGTGCAGGTAGTTCGTTTGCCGTTCCGTTTACGACAACAGGCCAATTCACGGCTGGCAACCTGTTTACGGCAGAATTGGTCAGCGTGTCCGATACCAGCCGCAAAATAAGCGTATCGCCTAACGGCACGACTGGTAGCATCGTAACCGCTGCCATTCCGCTTACGCTAACGGCGGGGCAGTATTACGTTCGGGTGAAAGGATCGAACCCCAGCGTCGGTATTACGGGCAGTAACAGTCCGTCGGTACTGACGGTTCGGGCACGGGCAACGGCAACACTTACCGGTACACAGTCGATATATGAAGGCTCACCCGCCACGCTGACGCTAACATTTGGCGGAGAAGCCCCCTGGACAGCTACGTACGCCGACAGCCTGCGTTCGTATACGATTACTGCAGCCAGCTCACCGTATACGCTGGAGGTTCAGCCGGCCCGCGCCACGACCTACCGACTCACCGGCGTCAGTAACAATTGTGGAGTAGGCACAGCTATATCGGGTACGGCCGTTGTTACGGTGCAGAAAGTGCTGGGCGTCGAAGACCCATCGCTGGGGCCACTCGTCAACATATACCCCGTTCCAGCCGGCGCAACGCTAACGGTCGACATCGATGTTTCGCTGCTGCGCGATCCGGCCGTACTTACCTTGCATGATGCCAGTGGTCGATCGGTGCTTAATCAAACGACCCGTTCACGGCAAACAACGCTGGATGTCAATCAACAGCCCGCTGGTACGTATCTGTTACGAATACAGGTCGGCGACCGGCAGCTTGTTCGGCGAATCCTGAAACAGTAGTAACCAGAAGAAAGAGGCTAGAGAAAAGAAGAAAGACCTTGACGCAATCGGTTTTCCTCTCTTTCGGTTAACCTCTTTCTTCTCCTGTCTTTTCTCATCTCGTTCATGCTCCCCGACGAATACTTCATGGAAATTGCGCTGAGTCTGGCGGAAGAAGCCGCCGACGACGGCGAGATTCCCGTTGGCGCGGTCGTGGTCAGTCGCAATCGAATCATTGGCAAAGGACGCAATCAGACGGAGCAACTGGGTGATGTTACGGCGCATGCCGAAATTCTGGCGCTCACGGCAGCCGCCCAATACCTCGGTGGTAAATACCTCACCGATTGTACCTTATATGTTACACTAGAACCCTGTGTGATGTGTGCAGGCGCGCTCTACTGGGCACAGTTGGGCCGTCTCGTCGTTGGCGCACCAGATCCCAAACGGGGACACAGCCGGGTAAGCCCACCCCTGCTCCATCCCAAAACCCGTATCGAAACCGGCATCCTGGCCGACGAGAGTCAGGCTTTATTGACGAAGTTTTTCCGGGGCTTAAGAACATAAACGAAAAGGGGCGTGTTAATCCCTCCGAACGATTTCCCATATAACTCATTCATTCAATGGCATTCGTACTAGATCCACTGCCTTACCCCAGCGATTCTCTGGAACCCCACATCGACAAGCAAACCATGGAAATTCACCATGATAAGCATCATAACGCCTACGTTACCAACCTCAACAATGCCATTTCCGGTACGGACATGGACAGTAAGTCGATCGAAGACCTGTTGAAGTCGGTTAGTCAGGCTCCGGTTGCGGTTCGGAACAATGGGGGTGGGCATTACAACCACACGCTGTTCTGGAACACGCTTTCAGGTAACGGTGGTGGTCAGCCAACGGGTGAACTGGCAGAAGCGATCGACAAAAAATTCGGTTCGTTCGATGCATTCAAAGAAGAGTTTACCAAAGCAGCAACGACCCGCTTCGGTTCTGGCTGGGCATGGCTGATTGTTAATAAGGAAGGTGAACTGGCTGTAACCTCGACGCCAAACCAGGACAATCCACTTATGGACGTAGCTGAGGTAAAAGGTTTCCCGATCATTGGCCTCGATGTCTGGGAGCATGCTTATTACCTGAAGTATCAGAACAAACGCCCGGACTATATCGCAGCTTACTTCAGTGTAGTTGATTGGAACGCGGCTAACGCCCGGTATCAGGAAGGCCAACAAGCAGCTAGCTAGTATGCGAACTGGAGAAGCGAGGAGATGACTAAAAAAATTCTCGCTTCTCACTTTCTATTTTCATCAACTTGTCACTACCTTTGCAGTCCTAAAACGGTGATTGTAGCTCAGTCGGTTAGAGCGTCGGATTGTGGTTCCGAAGGTCGCGGGTTCGAGCCCCGTCTTTCACCCCAGTAAAAAAAGCCCCCCAGCATTTGGGGGGCTTTTTCGTTGTTGCGCCTACCAGCGACAAGTGATTTTGCAGAAGTAGCCGTATGTGGTCATGAAATAGGCAGTTTTGTTAAAGCATATATTCAATAAGGTTAAACAAAGTATCGTTTTATATTGTTATAGTCCATATATTAGCAGGGGATTTGCTAACCAGTAAGGATGCTTTTTGCGGCTTGCGCTTGTCGCTGTTCAATGGGCACCTAACGGCTTGATCATTCATATAAGTCATTGTTGGTGCACATTATTTTATGAGTAATTACTCGATAAAAGACCTCGAACAGCTGTCCGGCATCAAAGCACATACGCTACGCATTTGGGAACAGCGCTACAACATTATCGCGCCGAAACGGACGGATACAAACATACGTACGTACGACGACCGGGATCTCAAGCTCGTGCTCAACATTGCGTTGTTAAAAGATCACGGTTATAAAATCTCGGAAATATCGAAGCTCTCGCTCGAAGAGATGAACAAGGAAGTTGTCAAGATCTCTGATCGACAGCTCAACTATCCCGACCAGATTCATGCGTTGACGATCTCCATGATCGACCTTGATGAGGATCGGTTTGAGAAGATCATTAGCACAAATATTCTTCAGTTCGGCTTTGAGAACACGATCATTAACATCGTCTACCCTTTCCTCAGCCGATTGGGTACGCTATGGGTAACGGGTTCAGTCGGTCCGGCGCAGGAGCATTTCATCAGCAACCTGATCCGCCAAAAAATCATTGTGGCTATTGATGGGCAGGTAAGCAAACAGCGGCCTAACGGTAAAACGTACATGCTGTTTCTACCGGAAGGCGAGTTGCACGAGATTAGCCTGCTATTTGCCAGCTATATCATCCGGGCACGTTACAATCGGGTTATCTACCTGGGACAGAGTTTGCCCTTTAGTGAACTGGAATTTGCTTACAACGTCCACCGGCCCGATTACATTTTCTCGGCCTTTACGTCAGTACCATCCAACCACGAAGTACAGCCCTATGTTGATCGGATGGTAAAAGCGTTTCCGAATGCACATTTGTTGCTGACAGGTTATCAGGTGGTCGGACAAGACATCGACATGCCCGAGAACGCGACGGTCATCAATCAAATTCAGGATCTGATTCGTGTCGCCAGCATATAGCTAGACGACGTTGATCGGTGCCCCATCCTGGAATGCCTTGAGGTTGTCAACGACACCCTGCATGAGTCGGCCACGCGCTTCATAGCTGGCCCATGCGATATGCGGTGTAATCACACAGTTCTGGGCCGCGAGCAGCGGGTTATCTGCTTTAGGGGGCTCTACAGACAGTACGTCTAAGCCAGCTCCAGCTAATTTACCAGCATTCAGAGCCTGCGCCACGTCAGCTTCGTTCAGCAACGTTCCCCGGCTCGTATTGACCAGATAAGCCGTTGGCTTCATGAGCGCCAGCAAATCAGCGTTGACGAAGCCGACTGTGTCCGGTGTGGCAGGCAGGTGAAGTGATACCACGTCACTTTGGGCAAATAATCGCTTGCGGTCGACTAGTGCAATACCTTCTTCTCCGTCCGTTGTGTTACGCCGGTTAACCAGCACGTTCATCCCAAACGCGCGTCCGATAGCGGCTACCTTGCGGCCAATATCGCCGTAGCCAACCAGGCCCAGCGTTTTACCGGCCAACTCAATCAACGGTGATTTTTTATAGCTGAAATCAGCGGATTGTGCCCAATCACCCGCGTACACGCTCTCACTGTGCCGCCCCACATGTAGTACAAGTTCCAGCAACAGGGCGAACGTTAGCTGCGCCACCGAATCGGAACTGTATCCCTTTACGTTGGTCACGACGATATTTCGCTCACGGGCGGCTTCCATGTCGATGATGTCATAGCCCGTAGCCGTTACCCCGATGTATCGTAACTTGGGTAACTGCGCCAACGCTTCCCGATTCAGCTTCACTTTGTTTACCAGCACCGCATCGGCATCTTTAAGTCGACTAACAAGCTCTTCGGGCGCCGTGCGATCGTAGAGAACGACTGTTCCCAGTGCCTGTAATGGTTGCCAGTCGAGATCGCCAGGATTGAGGGTGTATGCGTCGGGATAAACGATAGTCATTGAATAAGAAGATTATGTTGGTTACTACTAGTGGTCCAGGCTTCCCTGCGCAAAGGCGAGCGCCCGGCGTTCAGCGTAGGTGTACGGGTCACGACTGACCATGAAACCGACATGGCCACCGGATGTTGGCGTTTCCAGAAAAATCATTGGATGCGTTTCAGCCAGTTCGACTGGCGAACATTCCGGTGATAGTAACGGATCGTTTTGCGCGTTGAGTAGCAGGATCGGAATGGTTATGGCTGGCATGAACCGTACGGCCGACGCCTGTTCGTAAAAATCATCGGCATCGCGGTAACCGTTTACTGGCGCAGAGAAAAAATTATCAAAGTCACGCCATTGTCTCACCCGTTGTAAATTGGTCATGTCAAGCCGTCCCGGAAACTGGACAGCCTTCTGCGCTACTTTCCGGGCTAGCTTCTTCATAAACCGATTTCGGTAGAATCGATTACCGGGCTGGTCGAGCAGACGAGCACTAGCGCCTAGATCTGTCGGCGACGAGACGGCAATACCACGCTTGACTGCGGGATGCAGGGTCGGGCCGTGAACACCCAGGTATTTGAGGATAATATTGCCACCCATACTGTAGCCCATCAGGACAATTTCACGATACGGATGGATACGGAGTGCATGCTGAATTACTTCGCCCAGATCACCAATTTCGCCATGATTGTACAAACGAAAGGCCTTATTCATAGTCCCGCTGCACGAACGACAATTCCAGGCCAACACATCATAATCAGCCCGTGCAAACAGTTTTGCCGTTCCCATGATATATTGCCGGCGACTATCCCCTTCCAGCCCATGCGTCAGAATAAGCAGCTTGTCGTTGGCTTGCCGGAGCCAGTCCAGATCGACAAAATCGTCATCGACCAGCGTTAGTCGTTCGCGCTCATAAGCGACACCCTCGACACGGCGGGTCAGGCTGGGAATAATGGTTTGCAAATGACCATTGTACTGGTAGGCCGGGGCACCGGGATAGGCAGCGTGAATCAGGGGCATAGATAATGAGAACAACCCCGCAACGAAAGCGGTTGTTCCGTGACAAGTAATCGGTACATGCAGTTCGGAAAACTCGCTTCGATCATTATTGCCAGCACCATCAAATTCATTGGTGGACCACTCACAGGCGCTGCGCTTGGCGTGCCCTGGGTACAGACGGCGTTGGGCACCGCACTGGGTATGATGCTCAGCGTCGTCGTTGTTACGTTCGCGGGCAACGCCATTCAGGCCGTTATCGATCGGTATCGCTCGCGGAAACCACGGCGCTTTACTAAGCGCACACGTCGGGCTGTACGGATCTGGAAACGGTTTGGCATGGCAGGTATCGCCTTCCTGACCCCCCTGATCCTAACGCCGATCGGTGGCACGGCCATCGCTGTTTCGTTTCGCGTCGGTCGGCTGCGTCTACTAAGTTATATGCTGGTTAGTGCCGCATTCTGGGCTGTCCTGCAAACCCTGTTACTGTATCAGGTACCGGGCTTACTTGGCTTCTTCAGCCACCGGTAAAGGCCAAGTTCCGCCGTTCATCTACTGTTCTGCCGTCGGTTCGTATTTCATCAGCCAGATTATGAACGAAATTGCGATGCCGATCACCAGAGACGCGCCGATTATCGATCCTATTTCAACTACAATTACTGGTAACTGAAAATTACCCAATCCTCTTAACAGGATTGGTTTGCTTTCAATGGCTTCAGCCAGCATCGACCACATCTCTACAGATAGCAGAACTGCACATCCTGCTGCGAATAAGGGCGCATACCGAAGCGTAAATGACAGTATAATGTGGCGAGGCATGTACAGTACATAACTTAGGAGTAAATCTTCTACCGGCTAACTGTCGACGCGGGTGTACTGGCTGTTTTCTTGCGAAAATCGCCCTGCGAAAAATACTTTTCAATCAGGCAGTACATCAATATAAAGAAGTACCGACTACCCATTTCTTTAATTTTTAGCTTCGACTCCCCGTATTTTCGATTGGTCCAGCTGTTGGGTACAACCTCGTAGCTATACCCCCGAACAATCGCTTTCAGCGGTAATTCTACTGTCAGATTGAAATGTGGTGATAGAAACGGCTTGACTCCTTCGATCGTTTCGCGCCTGTACAGCTTGAATGCGTTTGTCGTATCGTTGTATCGAATACCCATGACCATCCGCACGATGAAGTTTGCAATGCGGTTGATGAATTTCTTGAGCGGTGGATAGTCGATCACCTGGCCACCTTTCTCCCAGCGTGAGCCGAATACAGCGTCGGCGCCAGTCTCCACCATCTTGTCATAGTATCGTACCAGATCCTCCGGGTCGTCAGACATGTCGGCCATAAACACGGCTACACAGTCACCCGTGAATCGTTCCAGCCCATAACGTACCGCATAGCCGAAGCCATTGGGACCGGGGTTGGTAAACGGCACCAGCGTCGGGATTTCAGTAGCCGCCAGTTCATTCAGCACGCGCAACGTACCGTCCTTCGAGTTGTCGTTGGTAACACAAATCTCGTGCGGAATACCGTATTTACTCAACGTCTGATACAGCGATCGCAACGTAGGTGTAATCGATTCCTCTTCGTTGTAAGCGGGAATAACGACGCTAAGCTTTAACAGGGGCATGAGTATCTTGTATTCTTATTGACAACGAACATACGCATAATGTACTGGAAAGCCTTACCGGTGGGGTAACAAGCGAAGGGTACTGTACAGTCTGGCAACTGGCTTTGGCAGGAGATAGCGCCAAACAACGTCTTTCGTGTTCTGCCAGCCGGGTTGCGCCATATATAGGTATTTCAGCGCCAGCCGCGCCCGCCGGAAGTAGCTCTTCTCGTACTGTCTGGCATCCAGCATCATCCGGTAGTAACGAGCGATATTTCGACGTAGGGTTCGATTATATTTGAAATCAAGCTCACGGTTAATGTCGCTATACATCCGAATACGGTTACGCAAAAATACTTCATCACGCTCGTTATCGTGGAAGCTGGCCCCCGCCTGATTCTTCCGATATACCGACATGATTTCCGGTATGTATCCGATCTTACCCAGTTTCGCTTTCAGGATTAAGCGGGGAATATCGCCACTCGATGACTCACGGAACCAGGCCGGGTACTCTTTGATAGTATTGCGGTACATCGTACTCGACGTAGCCATGAACCAGATTTCGTTCTCTCCGATCAAATCGTCGACCGTGTACGATTCTTTGATACCCGGTTCGTTCAGCACATACGACGGCGAACCATCTTCATACGTGATCAGCGCA
Organism: Spirosomataceae bacterium; assembly: GCA_022702045.1. Classification (GTDB taxonomy): domain Bacteria; phylum Bacteroidota; class Bacteroidia; order Cytophagales; family Spirosomataceae; genus Spirosoma. The sequence continues at coordinate 4,332 of JAKONH010000025.1, read as the reverse complement.
TTGTGGAAGACGGTCGAATAATCCGGGTGGGCATCCAGAAAATCAGCCTGCAGCTGAAGTTTATTCGGATTTGTCCAGTAGTCGTCACCATCCATCAGCGCGTAATACTCGCCCTTCGCCAACTTCAGCGTTTCCAGGAAGTTGATACCGCCATTTTTACCCATGTTGCGGGGATGCAGAACCCCGATTACCACCCCAGGATGCTGCTGTTCATACTCCTGAATGATCTCGCGGGTACCATCGTTCGAAAAATCATCGCCAACCAATATTTCGAATGGGAAATTGGTCTGTTGTGCCAGCGCACTATCGATGGCTTTTCGAATAAACTTATGCTGATTATAGGTAATGATCAGAACACTGACTTTTGGCATTAGTACGTTTGTTACAAAACGCGGTTGGCGGTCTGCTCCAGCCCATAAGGCTGACAACAGACCGCCAACGACATTGTTTCTAGGTTACACAGTAGCTTCCGACGTAGCGGTTTTCGCATTCTGAATCTGCGTCTTCCAACCCTGTGGCTCGTCTTTCGCAGCGGGCGTTCCCCATGGGTTGTAGAACGGCAGAATTGATACCCAGCGACCAGCCGGATCATCCCAGCTAAAACGGTCAGCGAAGCTCGACGGACTTACCCAGTGAGGTAGATCGTAACGGAACAGAATCATATCGCCCATATCCTGGTAGCCTTCTGTCTCGACAATATGATCGTTGATAACGTAGCCCGTACCGCCCGAACTATATTCACGACCGTACTGGTTCAGCGCCAGAATCATACCTACTTTCTGCGGGTTCAGCGGGTGCCAGTGCCGACCGAAGAAGCTACCGCCCAGCGGGTAATGCGTTACCTGTGGGTGGAAGTAGGGCGCTCCTTTGTGGATACCAAATTCTTCGTTGTTACCAGTCAGGTTGTTCCAGAAGCCACGCATCGGGTTGAATACTTCCAGCAGCGTTTGCTTGAACGCATCATCGAGGTCCAGCATGGCGTCGAACGTGTGATCGTGGAACAACTGAGGAGCCTGCTGAATTTTGGCAATGTGCAGGCGTTGTTTATGCTGGTTGTTATCGAACGTGTCGGGACCTTCGGCCAGTGGTGTTTCAGCCGCCCAGGCCCGCGTTCCTTCGATTACTTTCGTGAGTTTTTCAGCAGGGATGCCCGTTTTGACGATAACGATGTTTGGTTCATTGACCAACCGCATTACCTCTTCGTACGGAATTTCCGGTACGATTACTCCGTCTTTCAGCTCGGCATCGACCTTGATAATGTATTTCGCTGCTTCTTTCATCTTATTGCTGTTTAATAATGCGGCCCCAAAGTTCCAGGTCTGTCGCTGAGCGAAAGCTGACATTGCTCACCAGTAAGACTGACCTTATGCCTCGAACGCGCTGACAGTGCAAAAGTAGACGTTCCTGTTAAAATGCAAACCCGCTGGCTAAGGACTTAGTTTTCTTTCGGCTGTGTGGCATAACCAAAGCCAGAAGCACCGAAGCCATTGCCGTTATAGAGCATGACCCATTCCTGCTGCAATGGGAAGATATGGCAGTAGTCCATCATGAGTGAATCCCAGCCTTCTACCGATCGCTCAATACCCGCCTGTTCATCATTCCGCGTCCAGTTGATGCCGTTGATCGATTCAGCATAGCCAATCCGATAACTACGCTGAACGTCGGTGCGGTAATTCGTGGCGTTGCGATACGAGAAATACATTTTGTACAACTCGCCGTCTTTGTAAACCGTTGGCCGGCCGATAGCATCGGTGAAATCGTCGTACCCAACACATACGTGCCCGGTCCTTTCCCACTTGATACCGTCGGTCGATTCGGCATACTTAACATCGTAGAATGGCTCCGGGTGACCGTCGATCACTTCGATCTTCGTACACGACAGGTACCACATCCGCCAGCGAACGCTGCCGTCGGGCTGTTCTTCCCGCATAACACAAGGTTGAGCAATCCAGACTTGATCGTAGATCGACCGATCGAGTAGCGGACCAGTATATTTACGCTCAAAGGTTAGTCCGCCGTCGCGGCTAATGGCCAGGCCGATACCGAGTCGATAACTGGCGGTTTCGCTTCTATTCCAGCCGGTATAATACAGCCAGATTTCATCACCGACGGGCAGGAACCAGGAAGGCATTGCTCCGCTATCGTCGAACATACCAACCGCCCCTTTCGTCAGGCAGGGTTTGTCGTGTATGTATATGACCCGGCTTAAGTCAGTAGGGTCGAGTTCGACGAATGACGTTGCCGACGAAATATTTTCGTCGCGGGTCGAGAAATACACGCGTAGTTTATCGCCCATCGGGTAACCAAATGGCACCTGCGCGTGCGTACGACTGAATGGCATCGAGCCGTCGGGTTTGTATACCAGTCCTTTTTTAGTCCACATAGTGAAAGTGGTTCAATAATTAATTAGCAGTTTTTGTGCCAGTAACCTGTCCGTCAACAGCCTTCAGGCGGTCATTACGCACGTAGATACGCGCGTCATTAGCCAGTCCGATAAGTGTGTAATGAGCAGCGACGAACTGTCCCAATGGCTTTATCAACTCGTGTCCCTGTGTCCGACGATCGGTCATCCACAGATTCTGACTACCTACCGCGTCGACAAATACCGGCGGAACCGACCGGCGAAAATCGTTGATGTAGCGTCGCTGGTAATCAGCCAGCATCGGATGGGCAAATGCGCTTCGGATACTGTGGTTTTCGGCTACGCCCTGTGGCATTTTTGTCTGTACGTAATAGTCGCATCGCCAGCCCCAGACAACCAGTGGTTCGCCCACCTTCGCATAGCGCTGTACGACTTTCGATACGACAGAAGGCTGTACAACCCATCCCCCCTGCTGATCGGATGGGTATGGATTCAGCGCTTCATTACGCCGGTATTGCTGAATGATAACCGCACCAAAAATCAAAAGAAAAAACGCCGTTGCTCCCAGTCCGACCCACCAGCCCGACGGTCCGCCGACATTCAGCCGTTGCCAGCCATAGGCAAAACCAAACAGAATAGGCCCCGTCAGGAAATAGAGGTAATGAACGTATTCGGACCCCGTTCGGGTAATCGCGAAAAGCGTTGCGACTAGTAGCGAGCTAATGAATCCGCTAACCTGCCACAATACCCGCTCCCGTTTACCACCCATAAGCAGTCCGGCGATCCAGACAACCAGCGCGAAATAAGCTAGCCACTCGAACTCAGTACCTCGGCGCAGAAAATGCGGTAAGCTAATCAAGCTATCCAGTTGATTGGTATTGCTGGCGTACCGAAAATTCCCCTCGATATAAAACCGGATGAAATCGTCGTAGACGCCGTTCGCCTTCGTCAATAGAATCACCACGATTGGAAAAGCCACCGCACTTACGCCCAAAGTAACCAATCGAATTACCTTTTCACCGACCGTCAACGCAGGTCGAATAAATACATCGATACCGACAAAAAGGCCAACTACCGCAGCCAGCGGGACGGCCTGTAGCTTACCGAACGGCACCATTCCCAGCATAAGCCCGACAGCAGCAAGTACACCGACAGATGGCCGCTCTTGCCTGAGCAGGCGGGCGTAAAGTAGATAACTTGCACTCAAAAGCCCCAGAGCGATCAGTTCACTATTGTAATGCAGAAAATCGCCGTTTCGAGTCAGGCCAAGCGTAAAGATCAGCGGCAGTAAGGCCATGCGGGCGGCCGGATCACCAAACCAGCGCCGGGCAGTTTGAAACAGCAGATACAGGCAGACAGCCACCAGACAGAAGGCGGTGAAATGGGCCGTAATGTAGTCGAACGGCATGCCTAATAACCCCGGCAGTACGAGGAAATAGCTATCCAGCGGGCCTCCTGTCGTACCATCGACAGAACGAAAATAAACGGGGTCGTACCACAACGTGAGCGCCTGCGTTATCATTTGGCTCTCGTCGGGATTGATCTCGTTATTGAAGACGATGCTGGGTAGACGCAGTAAAAAAAGCAGTCCGATCGCAGCCAACAGGTATATCCGGTTGCCAATCGACGGTTTTATGGCTACCCAAAGCAATAGCCAGCACAATGCGTAAACAGGTAGCCAGTACAGCGTCGGAAAGGTATCGAAATGGGGCATTCGTTGATGTCCGGTGCAGAGCCGGCTAAAAAGACAAGCCGAACGGAACACATACGGGTCCGTTCGGCTGGCAAGTTACTGTATCAATTGGTCCACGGGTATCGCACGGATTTATTTCACCGTGGACAACCGCTCGACCATACTGTCGTGAATCTGGGTCATGGTGCTGCGCAGATCATACGTCCAGTTCCAGTCAGGATAGTGCGCCTTGAACTTGGTCAGGTCCGAGATGTACCAGATATGATCACCGCTGCGG
>JAKONH010000017.1 GCA_022702045.1 Spirosomataceae bacterium | reverse complement strand
CTGGAAACGCATCGAGAATGCAGCCGAAGGAGCCGCCAAAGGAACCGGCACTAAAGTCGAGTGGGAAATTCTGGGGGGCGTTTTCAACCTGCTGCCCAACGTCACGCTGGCCGAAGTGATGCATCAGAACCTGAAAACGGTGGGCGGTGTGCAGTACAATGCGGAGGAAACCGCCTTCGCCAAACAGATCAGCACGACCTTTGACAAGAAAGTCCCCATCGAGGAGGCCGCTACGGTGAAAGACTTCCGGGATGCGTCTGAAAGTGCGACGAGTGGTGGCTCTACCGACGTCGGCGACGTAAGCTGGACCGTGCCTACCGTTGGCTTGTCGACGGCGACATGGGTACCGGGTTCGTCGGCGCATAGCTGGCAATCGACAGCTGCCAGCGGTATGGGCATTGGCCAGAAAGGCATGCTGGTTGCGGCCAAGACCCTCGCCCTGACGGCGCTTGATCTCTACAAAAACCCCGCGCTGATCGAGAAAGCCCGCGCCGAATGGCAGCAGAAACGCGGGGCCGACTTCAACTACGAAGCCCTGCTCGGCAACCGCAAACCCGCGCTGGATTACCGGAAATAATTGATTTATTGAGTGTTAGAATGATTGAGTAAAGCTCGTCCCACCACTCAATCATTCTAACACTCAACTACTGCATCTTTTCTAGAAACGCATCAAAGAGCATGACATTGCGGAAGCCTTTTTTGCGTAAGCCAGTGTGCAATAGCTTGTCGCGGGTATCCAACGGAAAGCTAAACGCCAATGAAAGAGATACGTATGCATTATTTTTAACATCTATTCCTGTACACAACTCATTCGCTTCAACCAAAATAGTCTCGTTGATAGCTAAGCGAGGAACAATGGGTATACGTCGAAACAGTTCTAGTGTATATCGACTCAGTTGCTCGTCTGAAAACCGAGTCTTTTGGCGAATAAGGTCGGTATACAAGTCCAATTCATTGACGATAAAGTGGGAAAATAGAAATTGAATTGATCAAGAAAATTGACTGTCGACGCTTTGCCACCAATCAGCAGACTCATTAACATATTAGCATCCGGCACGTAGTCGTTACTGTTCATTTTTGTTTACGGCTGGCGTGTAACGATGCCCATACTGCTTCCACGCTTCGTCGCGGGCTCTCTGCCAATCGGGGTCGTTGGTTAGGTCGATATCCTGTAGATCATCAGCCATCTGCCGGGCCAATTGCCGCCGTTCCAGTCGTTCAATTGCTTTTTCAAACTCCCGCTCCACTTCCTCCCGGCCTAAGTCGGTCACTAATTGCTCATCAATGTTAACGGTTATGCTCATCGCTGTAGCTGTCTATTGATCAAATTCATGCTATTGATCAAATTCATGAAAATGATCGAGTTGTTGATTGACTGGATGATTGAATCGGCAAGCTGCTAAAGTGCTTACTGCGCCGGTTTGGGCAAACTCCCTACCTTTGCAGAAATCCATTTTGACTAAGTGAGTGATAGAATGAGTGAATAAGCCGGTCTAAGCGATTTTCATTCACTCATTCTATCATTCACTCCGTCACTCATTAAGAACTCATGCTTCGTTCCAAAACCTGCGGAGAACTCCGCCTTTCCGACGCTAATACCACCGTTACCCTGGCTGGGTGGGTACAGACCATCCGCGACAAGGGGGGGGTACTCTGGATCGACCTGCGCGATCGCTACGGCATCACTCAACTGCTGCTCGAAGACGGACAAACGGCGCCTGAACTCTTCACGACAGCCCGTTCGCTGGGCCGCGAATTTGTGGTGCAGGCAACCGGTACGGTGATCGAACGGAAATCGAAAAACCCGAACATTCCAACCGGCGATATCGAGCTGAAAGTAACGGAGCTTACTGTGCTGAACCCCGCCAAACTGCCGCCCTTCCTGATCGACGATGACACTGACGGGGGCGACGACCTGCGGATGAAATACCGATACCTCGACCTGCGCCGTAACCCCGTCCGCCGAAATCTCGAACTGCGGCACCGTATGGCGCAGCAAACCCGGGTTTACATGGACGGCCAGGGGTTTATCGAAGTTGAAACGCCGGTGCTGATCAAATCAACGCCCGAAGGCGCGCGTGACTTTGTGGTACCCAGCCGCATGAACCCCGGCGAATTCTACGCCCTACCTCAGTCGCCACAGACGTTTAAACAACTGCTGATGGTGTCAGGCTTCGACCGGTACTATCAGATTGTCAAGTGTTTCCGCGACGAAGACCTGCGTGCCGACCGGCAACCGGAATTTACACAGATCGACTGTGAAATGTCGTTCGTGGAGCAGGAAGATGTGCTGAATATGTTCGAAGGGCTGGTGCGCCATCTGTTCAAAAGCGTGAAGGGCATCGACCTGGCCGAAGTGCCGCGCATGACCTATGCCGACGCCATGAAGTTCTACGGTTCCGACAAGCCCGACACCCGCTTCGAGATGAAGTTTGTGGAACTGAAAGGCACGTTCGACACAGTCGATCTGACGTCGGGCAAAGGCTTTGGCGTGTTCGATTCGGCCGAGCTGGTCGTGGGTATCAACGTACCCGGCTGCGCCCACTACACCCGCAAGCAAATCGACGAACTGACTGATTGGGTAAAACGCCCACAGATTGGCGCGAAAGGACTGATCTACGTTCGCTACAACGAAGATCGCACGCTCAAATCGTCGGTCGACAAGTTTTATTCGGAAGAAGACCTGCAGAAATGGGCCGTACAGTTTGGAGCCAAACCCGGCGATCTGATGCTCATTGTTTCGGGTGATTCTGCCAAAGCCCGCAAGCAGCTGAACGAGTTGCGGCTGGAAATGGGCACCCGCCTGGGCCTGCGCGACCCAAACGTGTTCAGCACGCTCTGGGTGCTCGACTTCCCGCTACTGGAATACGGCGAAGAGGAAGCCCGCTGGTTTGCAATGCACCACCCCTTTACCTCGCCCAAACCCGAGGATATTGCACTGCTCGATAAGGAAGAGATGCTCGGCATGGTCCGTGCCAACGCGTACGATCTGGTGATCAACGGTACGGAAGTAGGCGGTGGGTCGATCCGGATTTTCAACCGCGACCTGCAGGCCCGCATGTTCAGCCTGCTCGGCTTCTCTGATGAAGAAGCCAAAGCGCAGTTCGGCTTTCTGATGGATGCGTTCGAATACGGTGCGCCCCCGCACGGCGGACTGGCCTTCGGTTTCGACCGGCTCTGCTCGCTGTTTGGCGGTTCCGATTCCATTCGCGACTTCATTGCTTTTCCCAAAAACAACTCGGGCCGCGACGTGATGATTGATTCGCCCTCAGCAATTGCCAATAAGCAGCTTGACGAGCTGAAAATAGCAACTACTGTACCTACCAAATAAGTATACATTAGGCAGGATTTTTGTGGGAAACCCTGTAGACATTGGCTGCTCAACCAGCTGATGCATACGGGGTTCTCTTTTTTTTGTAACTACCTTTGTGTATCGTTAAATAAAAAACGGCTTTACACTGCTTTATCCTTTTTTGAATGATTTTTCGTGTTGTGTGGCTTACGCTGCTATTGGCAGGCCTATGCTCGTTTTCTGTTTCCGCACAACTGACCATCACCAGCCCGGTGACTCGCATGGTCTTTCAGCGCAGTCAGGCCAATCAGGCCAGTATACTCGTCACCGGCACAGCACCTGCCACAACTACTACCATCGACGCGCGGTTTGTGCCACTGGCCATCGGGCAGGGTTCTGTAACCGCCTGGACAAGCTTATCGCTCCTATCGGAATCGCGCGTATTTCGGGGATTCGTCACTGTCCCGGCAGGCTGGTACCGGCTTGACGTCAGGGCCATAGCGAACGGATCGGTAGTAGCGCAGGCGTCTGTCAATCGGGTCGGTGTGGGGGAAGTGTTCGTCGTAGCCGGGCAATCCAACGCGGTAGGCGGCTTCGAACGGGAACCCGGCGCTACCGATGATCGGGTCTCCTGCGTCGACATTCGACAGATCAACCGTATCGAAGAACAGCTATATCCGTTACAGTTCGGCCACGCCAGTTCTGGTAGTAACATAGGTCCCAGCCAGCCACCACACATCTGGGCCCGGCTGGGCGACAAGCTTGTCAGTCGGCTCAATGTCCCGGTGCTGTTTCTGGGAGCCGCTCAACCGGGAACATCCAGCACCCAGTGGCAGCAGTCGGCAGCCGGAACGTCGGGGGATTTACTGCCTTATCAGCGGCTGGGCAGTGTGCTGCGTAGCTACGTTGCCCGAACGGGTATGCGAGCCGTCCTGTGGCATCAGGGCGAGGGCGACATCGGCTCGTCGGAAACCACGTATTTTGCCAATCTGAAAGCCGTTATCGATAAAAGCCGGGAGCAGGTACCATTCAACCAGCTGGCGTGGCTTGTATCACGGGTATCGTATACGCAGGGAGCGACCAACCCCGGCGTTATTGCCGCACAGAACCGACTGGCAAACGAAGTCAACGACGTGTTTAACGGCCCTTCGACCGACGACCTTATAGGTTCTGATAACCGGCTGGGCGACAACGTGCATTTGTCGGGCAACGGGCTTGTTCGCTTCATCGACCGCTGGGACCAGAGCCTGAACACCGATTTCTTTACCCGCTCGACACCTTACACGCCTGCCGATGCTTCGTCGCTGCTGACGAGCGGCTATCCACTTTCTCTCGTCAACCGCCCCGGTGATGTGCTGTTGGCCCCGTCTTTCCGCACCGCCCCTACCGACTCGGGTAATCAGTACTACCTTCAGTTAGTCAATGCCAACACCAATGCCATCGTTGCTGAGTCGCCCCGTGGGCTGACCAATCCACTGTCGCTTACGTTACCGGCAGGCCTGAACGGTAGTTATCGATTGCGCACGGTGGCAACAGCGCCGGTGCTGACTGGAACGTTGAGCGAATCATTTACCGTTAGTTCGGCTGCTTCAGGTAGTTCCTACGATACCCCTACCCCAGCCATTGTGCAGGGGGGTACATCTGATTCAGACATCGTCCGCATCGGGTATCGCTATGAGACCGACAGCCACGGCTTTTTTGCCCTGATTCAAGCCAATACGACGATTGAAACCCGATTGCAACGACTCGATGGCGGTTCATTCCCCGATACCGCCTGGCGTATAGCGCAACCTGTCAGCCAGGCACCCGACTACACCGAATTTGCGGACTTCAATTACGTTCGTAACTATCCACCCATTGCGCTAGCCGTCGGGGGAGTCGAACCGGGTCGTTATCGCCTGTCGGTGCGAAAACAGGGCAGTACAGGTGAGGGCATCTGGTTTGAAACAACGTTCCTGTACGGCCGGACAACCCTATATCAGGGGTCAGAACCCGTAACCGCCGTACCGCCCATCCTAACGCTCACAGACCCGGTTCCGAATGTTTGCCCCGGCAATTCATTTACGGTTGGTTTCACCCGGACGGAAAGCCCTGTCAATGCGACAAATCTTTATACCGTGCAGCTTTCCGATACCAGCGGCTCGTTCAGCAACCCGGTAGCCATTGGTAGTGGTACAAGCAGCCCGATTTCGGTGACGCTACCCGCTACGACCAATCCCGGTGACATCCGGCGAATCCGCCTGGTGGCCAGTAGCCCGGTCGTGAGCAGTGCAGCCAGCGAAGCGTTTGTCGTTTGCAACAGCATCGTCAATCTGGCCGATCTGTCGATGAGCATGCAGGCCGATGCCCGCGTGGTAACGCTCACTAAACCCGTGACCTACACCTTGTCCGTGACCAACGACGGCCCGGCAACGGCACAAAACGTTGTGCTGCAAAGCCGCTTACCTGCTGGTTTATCGTTCATTGATGCCAGGGGTAGCGGTATCAGCTCGACAAGTGGGGTGGTTACCATCAATGCCGGTTCATTGTCAGCTGGTAGCCAGACAAATTACATAGTTCGGTTACAGGCCATGCAGTCCGGCAATTACGCCTTAGCCGCCCAAGTGACGGCCTGCCAGACACCCGACCCCGACAGCCAGCCCAACTCAGGTACCGGCGATGGCCAGGACGATGCCGCTATCATTGATCTACGCACGGTACCCGTGAAAGACACGCTGTACGCTTCTCCCAACCCAAATCAGGTGCCGCTGCCAACGGTGCAATCGAATCAGCCGGCGACGAGCACTAACTCCGCTGATCTAAGTCTGGCACTGAGCACCAGTCAGCTGACCGTACTGCAGAATGGCACACTCGATGTCAGCCTTACAGTCAGTAATCGGGGCGGGGCCACTGCGTCGTCAACGGGTATACAGGTACTGCTACCGAGTAGCTGGCAATTGCTCAGTGGCAGTCCGTTAAGCCAGTCAGGGCAGGTCGTATCGGGAACGATAACGGGGGTTTCATCGGCTAGTTCGACATCCGTCCGGTTTACGGTTCGGGTCAGCACGGCGGGAAGGCTACAGGCCCAGATCAGCAGTTCATCCATCAGCGACCCCGACAGCACGCCCGGCAATGGCTACACCAATGGGGAAGACGATACCGCCAGCCTGACGATTCGAACGCGCTGACACAGCTAGTGATATGGCGCTTATCGCGGGAACTGGTTTCGGGCCGCATCGATCAGGCGACCAACGTCCGTTATAATCTTGTGCAACTCGGTTTTCAGTTGATTTCCGCGTTTTTGAGCGTCAGCTTTCAGCTGCGCCCGATTCGACTTGCCCGGTCCGGGAACGATCAGTAAGCTGGAGACGAAGCCGGTAATCAGTCCAGCGAGAAAGCGTTTCATAATCAGTGGTTTTACTGGGACGGATGAACACTATCTCCTAAAACCATAACCACATCATTCTGTTTACGAATGACTTATAAGTAAGAGAGCGTACCGATTCCGGGTACAATTGCCCAGAATCGGTACGCTCTCTTTTATGATTACTAGACCACTACTCAGGCTTCTGTCAACTGCTGCACCTGCTTGTCAATAGCCGACAACAGCTTGTCGTACGGTTTGTTGAACTTGTCGATACCTTCGTCTTCCAGTTGCTGCATCAGGGCAGGCAGATCCAGGCCGGCCTGTCTGACGCGCTCCAGCGTTTCGGTAGCCTTATTCAAATCGTCTTCCAGACGGTTGGCCGGATTACCGTGGTCGCGGTAGGCATCAAGCGTTTCCATCGGTACCGTATCGACCGTGTCTGGTCCGATCAATGCATCAACATATTTGACGTCGGAGAACGACGGGTCTTTCGTACCAGTACTCGCCCAAAGCAGTCGTTGCGGAGTTGCTCCTTTTGCTTCCAGCTTTTTGAATCGCTCGCTGCCAAACACCTGCTTGTAAATTTCGTAGGCCTTTTTCGCCGACGCAATCGCTACTTCGCCTTTCAGATCGGATAGCCCTTTTTCGGCCAGCATAGGATCGATCAGCGTGTCGATCCGACTTAGGAAAAAGCTGGCCACCGATGCAATCTGATCGATAGGTTGCCCAGCGGCTGCACGGTCTTCCAGCCCACTGATATATGCCTCAGCTACGGCTTCGTAACGTTCCAGGCTAAACAGCAGGGTGACGTTGATATTGATACCGTTGGCAAGTGCCTGCCGGACGGCGGGCAAGCCCTCGGCTGTCCCCGGAATTTTAATCATGACGTTTTCCCGGCCGACCTGTTTCCAGAGTTCGCGGGCCTGCTGCAGTGTCCCGTCGGTATCGCGGGCCAGCCGGGGCGACACTTCCAGACTGACGAACCCATCGGCCCCATCGACCTTATCATCGTAAACAGGGGCAAACAGGTCGGCTGCCTGCTGGATGTCTTTTACGGCCAGACCATAGAAAATAGCCTCGTTCGACTTGTGCTGACCGGCCAGTTCCCGAATATCATCATCGTAGTCCTCACTGCTACTGATGGCTTTTTCGAAAATCGCCGGGTTTGACGTGATACCCCGCAGGCCATCTTCGTCAATCATCTGCTGTAACTTACCGGTATTCATGATCGGGCGATCGATGAAGTCCAGCCATATGCTTTGCCCGAATTCGTGGACCTGTTTGATGCGATTCGTTGCCATAAAGAATGAGTTAGTTCGTTAAGATGGGGATCGTATCAGATCGGTCGACAGGTAGCGACACAAGCCTGAAACCCACCTGGTTGTATAACAGACCACCGCGAACGTTGTTCGATTTTTTCCGGCCTAACCAGATAGCGGCATCCGTGATTTACCGCATAAACCACCCGACTTACCGCATTCCGTCGGTTACGAACAACACTGTCGGGGCCGACAACGTATTACCTGCAAAGCACTCACGTCAAGACTGCTACATGAACGGACTTATTCAACTGAGTTATCGGAAAGTAATCGACGCCACAACGCAGCCGGCCTGGGACCAGCTGGTGTTCGACGATGCCTGGCAGGAGTTTTACATGCAGGCGCAGTCCTTTAATGCTGAAGGCCGTTATCAGTATTTCTGGGAACTCCTTACCAACGTACCCAATGCCGACAAGCTGCACTACCTGACCAGTCGGGCCGTCCTGGGCTACCTGCAGCAACTCAATGACCGCATTCCTGACATTAGAAATACGCAGCAGCAGACGAGTCTACCCTTCACCCAGTTTAGATTCGAGATTCTGGCCGCACAGCTCGACAAGAAGGAGACCTTTCGTATCGCCATTTTCTTTACAGCGACGTACTTACCTGGATCGATACCCTGGGCGATCGGTTACTGCTGGCATACGGTGATCAACAGTCAACCATCCGGCAGGGGAAGCCTGTCAGCACCGATCTTATTCCGTTGCAGCCTGAGTTATCGATCTGGTCGTACCGACCCATTTTCACCACCAGCCTATAATGGACACCCAGACACAGGCGCAGCTTTACCTGGCCGATCAACGGGGTTGCGCGCAAACGCCCTTTTTCCGCAGCTACCATACGTTCAACTTCGGTACTTACCAGCAGGACAGCCGGCATTCATTCGGTGCGTTGCAGTTACTTAACGACGACAGTCTGCTTGCCGGGGCCAGCTTGTCGCTCACCGTTGAGCAGCCGACCGATGTTCTCCTGCTACCGATGGTCGGTGGACTTGAATACAGCAGCGAGCAGGCATCGGGCTTTCTCGAACCAGGTCAGGCGGGCCTGCTGTCGTTGATGCCCGGCATGTCGTATTCGATTAGCAACCCCTATCCGACTGAGACTATCAACCTGCTACAAATCTGGCTGACACAACCAGCGAACTGTTCAGAAACGCGCTTCGCCGGAACGACCTTTGACCTGAGTCAAAAAAACGTTCTGCATGCCTGTATGCCTGAGTCAGCGAGTTCGCCACAGCAGGTGTTCATTGGCCGGTACGACGGGCGCGCTGATGACACGTTCACGACAGCGCCGGAACGGCACGTGTTCGTCTTTGTGATACAGGGGGTCTTCGAGATTCAGAATCGGTTGTTGCACGAGCGCGACGGCCTGTCGCTGACTACTATCCAACAAGACACCATTGATTTTGAAGCACTCTCTAGCGATGCGATTCTGCTGCTGATAACTCTGTAGCCCAGACATAGACGTCTGGGCTACACAAACACACTTACTTCGCGGTCCAGGTATTGTCGGCGGGCGTAGCGTCCATAAAGATGCCCCCGGTCAGCTTTACTGATTGCAGCTTCTGGGTAATCGGTAGTTTAACTACTGCCTGCTTTTGATTCGTCTGCCAGATAGCGGGTGACTGGTGGACGGTCTGGGTCGTGCCGTCGGCAAACGTTAGCACCACGTCGACCGGCGCAACGTAGCCACCTACGTTGTCTATGGTCAGCGTAGCCTGCTTCGCCGTCGTCACAACGGGTTGCAGAGCGAAGTCGATGTAATTGTTCGAGAAATACCAGTTGTTCCAAAACCAGTTCAGGTCACGACCCGCGCCGGCGTTGAAACTAAAAAACATATCCCAGGGTGTGGGGTGTTTACCGTTCCAGCGCTCCATGAACGTGTGTAGTCCTTTGCGAAACAGATCGTCGCCCAGCATGTCTTTCAGGGCCAGATAACCCAGCGCGGCTTTACCGTATTCGTTGTTTCCCATAGCCGCGCCACTCAGCACATTAGTCGGCGTAATAATCGGCAGATCCTCTTCGGCCGACGGGTCACGAATCCAGCCGTTGACCCGGAATCCCTGAAACAGCTGTACGGCCTTGTCTTTACCCAGATCGGCCTGCCCAATCAGGTGTTCGAGCGTTGTGGCCCAGCCTTCATCCATGAAGCCATAGCGTGTTTCGTTGATACCCATGTAGAACGGGAACCAGGTGTGCGCGATCTCATGCTCGGCGACAAAGCGCGAAAAGTCCAGATCGCGGGTAGTTGCATCGTTGACCATCATCGGATATTCCATATCTGCAAACCCCTGCACGACGGTTGTCTTCGCGTACGGGTAGGGCACGCCGGGCCAGTTGCTGGAGAACCAGTCGAGCGCATGCCGTCCGAAACCGACCATCTGGTGAAAGTCAGCCGCATTATCCAGGAAAGCCGCCTGTACGCCAGCCCGTCGACCCGTCTTTTTATCGACCACTACGCTGGCAGCATCCCAAACATAATGATCGCTGATGGCCAGCGCCATGTCGGGCACGTTCGTAGCACGCCACCGCCAGCTATTCACCGCCTGATTGGCCGTAACAGCACCCGCTTTCAGTTCGTCCGCCGTGGCGATATGAACCAGTGAATCGCTCGTCATCGACCGGGTCAGCCGTTGCGCGTAGGTTGGCTGTAACACCTCACCGGCATTTTGCAAATCGCCCGTCGACCAGACGATGTAGTTTTTCGGCACCCGGACCGTCAGGTCGTAGTCGTTGAAATCGCTGTAAAACTCCTGCGCATCGGTGAAGGGCATGCGGTCCCAGCCGTAGTAATCGTCATAAACCGCTATGCGTGGGTAGAAGTACGCCAGAAAGAACGTGGTCGAATCAAGCACCCCTTCCCGACCGCTTTCTTTCGACAGCTCGTAGTGCCAGTCGACGCTTAGTTTCACTGAATCGCGGGGTAGCAACGGCTTACTCAGCACCATCCGCTGATTGATGTCAGTACTGTTCGGCCACTTCTTCTCCGTCTGATTTTCCGTGTAGCGGTCAATGGTTACGCCGGGTGTCAGGTAGTCTTCACTCACGGATCCCTGACGACCGGCACCGGCCCGGTGAATGTTCATGAACAGCTTAAAAGCCAGCGTTTTCAGCGTATCGGGACTGTTGTTGACGTACGTAATCTGCTCGGTGCCGTTGATGGTCCGGCTAGGTGGTGTCGCGTTGATCGTGATGGTATACTTCGCGCGGTTCTGCCAATAGCGGGGGCCGGGCTTACCATCTATCGAACGGGTGCCTTTTTTGTACGCCTGCTTGACGTTGCGGGGCATGTACAACGTCTGGGCCTGCGCAGCCGTCAGACTCAACAATAATACTAGTGATGAAGTGAGTTTCATTCCTGTAATCAGTTTTCTGTTTACGGTTTCGGTAGTCAGGCGTACGTATGCTGACATAGTGGCGCAAAAGTATCGCAAAGAAAAAGTGAAGCCATTACTTTTATGATTAACGGCTGTCCGAAGTACCACCTTACACTAGCTATTCCTATGAAGCATTTGCTCCTGTTTGTCAGCCTATTGCTTGTTTTTCGAACCGTGACGCTGGCCCAAACGACGTACTGCAATCCAATGGATATCAGCTATCGGTATATTTCGAGCAACTGAATGAGCGAATCGCCTACCGATCCGGTGCTGACCCAGTTATCATCAACCACCGGGGGGAGTACTATCTCTTCGTCACGATTCAGGGCGGCTGGTGGCATTCGAAAGATCTGGCTAACTGGCGCTACGTCATACCCGACAAATGGCCGATGGAAGACATGTGCGCCCCGGCAGCGCTCTCCGTCCGCGATACGCTATACCTGTTTCAAAGCACGTTTGAACAACGCCCCATCTTTATCTCTACCCAACCCGACAAAGGAAAGTTAACCTTTTACAACCGCTGGCTTCCCCGACTGCCCAAAGACATCGGTCCCTGGGACCCGGCGCTGTTTCACGACGACGCGACCGACAAATGGTACATGTACTGGGGCTCGTCGAACGTGTACCCAATTTTCGGTGCCGAACTCGACAAGAGCCGTAACCTGACGTATGCGGGCAACAATCCGGCGCAGGCCTACAAGGCGCTATTCTGGCTCGACCCTTATCAGCACGGCTGGGAACGCTTCGGCCCCAACCATTCTGACCCCATCAAACCCTTCGTCGAAGGCGCCTGGATGACCAAGCACAACGGCAACTACTACCTGCAGTACGGCGCGCCGGGCACTGAATACAACGTCTACGGCAATGGCACCTACGTCGGCAAAGACCCGCTCGGTCCCTTCGCGTACGCACCGTACAATCCCATTGCGTACAAGCCGGGCGGTTTTGCTACCGGTACCGGGCACGGCAACACGTTTCAGGATACTTTCGGAAACTACTGGAATACGGGAACGACCTGGATTGGCGTCAACTGGGCGATGGAACGACGCATTATGATGCATCCGGCCGGTTTCGACAAGGACGATCAGTTGTTTGCCACGACGCGCTTTGGCGATTGGCCCCACCGCCTGCCGACGAAGAAGTGGACCGACCGCGAGGAGCTGTTTACCGGCTGGATGCTGCTCAACTACAAAAAGCCCGTTACGGCTTCCTCGACGCTAAGACCTACCGGCACCGACTCGATCCGAGTCGCGTTTGTGGCCGATGAAAATCCGCGCACGTTCTGGGTAGCCGCGCAGAACCGACCCGGCGAAACATTGACGACGGATCTTGGCACCCTCTGCGACGTGAAAGCCGTACAGGTCGACTATTTCGATTACAAACTCGCCATCTTCGACTCTGATTCGACAGTGTACACGCAATTCAAAATTCTGACCTCGCCCGACAACAAGAACTGGACCGTAGCTGCTGACCTGACCCGCGAACCAAAACGTGACCGAGCCTGCGCCTATGTCGAATTCAAGCAGCCACAACGGGCGCGCTACGTTCGCTACGAGCATGTATACACAGCAGGACAGCACCTGAGCATCAACGCGTTTCGCGTGTTCGGCAACGGAGCGGGTAAAGCGCCTGCCGTTCCGACAATGACAGCCAAACGCCAGAACGACCAGCGCAACGCCGACCTGACCTGGACGAAAGTACCGGGGGCCCTGGGTTATAACATCCGTTGGGGCATCGCGCCCGACAAACTGTACCAGACGTACCAGTTCTGGAACGACCAGCCCAACACATTCGAGCTTCGCGCCCTGAACGTTGGCGTCCCCTATTATTTCGCCATCGAGTCGTTCAATGAAAACGGCGTTTCCACCCTAAGCCCGGTGGTATCCACCCGGTAGAGACGCGACCCTTCGCGTCTCAGCACGCGTCAGCAACACCATCCGGCGACAAACCATCCGGTGACGAGACGCGAAGGGTCGCGTCTCTACTTGATTTCACACCATTACAAAATATGAATGAAATGAAATTTGGCGGTCAATATCGGATTGATTCGGTAAGGCTAGCGGAGTATGATTACGGTTCGAGCGGGGTGTACTTCGTTACAGCCTGTACACAAAACAAACAATGTTGTCTGTGCGACGTGATTTATACAGATAAGCAATGGACCATACTGCCTAGTGCCATTGGGCAACGCGTTATAGAGGGATGGCGACAGATTACAGCTTTTCATCCATATGCCCACCTCGATGCATTTCAGTTGATGCCCAACCACATTCATGGCATCCTGATAATCGATAAACCAGTTTACACAGACTGGCAACCTAATCGGTTTGGCCCTCAACGACAAAATCTGGGATCGATTATACGAGGCTTCAAATCAGGCGTTAAAACCTTCGCCACAATCAATCAAATCGATTTTGCCTGGCAACCTCGTTATTACGAACGGGTCATTCGATCTGATGATGAGCTAAAACGTATCCGTCATTATATCGACGCTAACCCTTCGAACTGGCACAAAGACCGCGACAACGCCGAAAATCTATTCATATAGAGACGCGACCCTTCGCGTCTCAGCACGCGTCAGCAACAAATGCCAGCGCTATGACCTGCTGGCGGAATAGCCATCCGGGGATGAGACGCGAGGGGTCGCGTCTCTACAAGTTTGGTATATTTGTCGAATGCCTACGCCTATTCCCCGCGACCGTCGACTGCTGCATATTTATGCCATTATTTTTATCGATGTGGTGGTCGGCTCGGCAGTTGGGCCGATTCTACCTGCCTTTGTCAAACACATGGACCGGCCACAGGTGTGGCTGGCACTGGGTACCGCCCTGTTTCTAGGCATGCAGTTATTCTCGGCCCCGTTGCTCGGTAAACTCTCCGATGGCTACGGCCGACGCCCCATCTTTATCGTCTCGGCAACGGGGACGTTTATCGCCAATACCCTGCTGATTCCCGTCCGGCTGGGGGCGTTACTAGCCAACCGGTTCAGCGACGGCCTCACCAACGGTATGTACGCGACGGTTCGTTCGGCTATCACCGACATTTCACCCAAAGAAGAACTGTTTCGCAACCTCGGCATCGAAGGGGCCATTCTGTCGCTGGGCTTCGTGATCGGGCCGGGTGTGTCGGGGCTGCTGCTGACGGCGCTCAACGTGGTAGAAGGCGATCAGGCGCGGGTCGTGGTCATCATGGGCGTACTATTGTCGCTGGTCAACGTCGTGCTCAGCTGGACCCTGCGCGAGACGCATGCCAACCCGCCCGGCGTGACAGTAGCGGCTCTCAAAACCGAACTGGTCCAGGCCCTCAACGTCGCAACGTTATGGGCGCGTCTACGGGCTAAAGATCAGCAGCACAGCGGTTTGAAAACACTGGTACTGATGCAACTGGCGCTCACCTTCAGCACCGGCTATTACAATTATTTCGTCACCTTTATCAGTTTCGGTGCCCTGCATCTCGATGCGAAAGGAATTTCCTACTTCTTCATGTATTTCGGCGCGCTGAGCGTAGTTATCAGTTATGTGTTCTACACCTATTTCGCCGACCGTATCAATCAGCAGAAAGCCATTATCTGGCTGGCGGGCCTGGGCGTACCAGTGCTGGTCGGCTATGGTCTGATCGGTACGTCGCTGTTCTGGCTGTACGCTTTGGTTACCATCGACTGCCTGACGCTTTCGCTTATTCAGGGGCTCATCGAAGGCTTGATGGCCCAGCGCACTACCGATGTCGACCGGGGCGAAGTATTCGGAATCAATCAGGCTATGCAGGGACTCGGCAGCATCGTGACAACACTGGTTTTCGGCCTGTTGTCGCTGGTCGATTTGCGGTTGCCGTTTGCTTGGTTTGGGTTGTGCCTGACCGTTGTCGCCTGGCTGGCCTGGCAACGCGACGAAGTTAGTAATCCCTCGGATACCCAGCCGGTTGCCTAACGAGTAAGCTGTTTGCCAGTACGGCTTTTGACCAACAACGAACCGGTCATTATGCGCATGCGAAACTTGCTGATTATAAGTCTACTGGCCTTACTAAGCTGCCAGCACGAAACGAAGCCGGCTCCGGTATCATATAGCGTTCCAGCCAGTGTTGAACCGTACATCCAGTCGTTCCGGGCGGCAGCGCAGCAACGCAACCGTACCGTGTCAACGGACAGGCTGATTGTTGAATTTGGCGATCCGCAGGGGGAAGACGTTTGTGGCCGGTGCCGGCTGGAAACAGGCCAACCGCCCCACATTGTGCTGAGCATGGATGCCTATTGCTGGCAGCAGGCCAGCGACAACGAGAAGGAAGGGCTCGTATTTCATGAGCTTGGCCACTGCCTGCTCGGTCGGCTACATCGCAACGACCACTTCGCTAACCGTACGTATATTAGTCTGATGAACCCCGATAATATGGGTGTTTACGCGACGTGCCGTTACCCCATTGGCGACGATGAATGTGACAAACGTCCGCGTCGGACCTATTACCTCGATGAACTGTTCGACCCGGCTACGCCCAAACCCAGTTGGGCAGACTGACA
This sequence comes from Spirosomataceae bacterium, assembly GCA_022702045.1. Classification (GTDB taxonomy): domain Bacteria; phylum Bacteroidota; class Bacteroidia; order Cytophagales; family Spirosomataceae; genus Spirosoma. Next base: position 24,065 of record JAKONH010000017.1, on the reverse strand, counting down.
CCAGCTTCGAGCGGAAATCCGTATGTTCGCTTTTCGCAACCTGCTGTTTCCTATGCTCAAAACTACGTTCCTTGGTATATGCCTGCTATCGGGTGGTCTCGCTCTGGCCCAGTCGACCGTATCTACCTATCAACCGCCCGTTTTTACCGACCCCGACCGGGTCAAAAAAATTGAAGCGGCCTGGCCAGCCATCGAAAAGCTCTACCAGGATTACGCGACCAAACAGCATTTTCCGGGCATGGCTTACGGACTCGTTGTCGATGGTAAGCTGTTAAAAGCGGGGGCAACCGGCTATACGGACCTGGCGAAGAAAATACCCGCTACGCCCACGTCGCTATTTCGCATTGCGTCGATGACCAAAAGTCTGACGGCGATGGCCATTCTGAAACTACGCGACGAGGGTAAACTCCGGCTCGACGACCCGGCTGAGCAGTATGTACCGCAACTGAAAAAATTGCGCTACCTGACCATCGATTCACCCCGCATCACCGTCCGCAATTTGTTAACGCACTCGGCTGGTTTTCCCGAAGACAACCCCTACGGCGACCGGCAACTCGGCGACTCCGAAGCCGAACTGACGCGCTTTCTCGACGGGGGCGTGTCGCTATCCAACGTGCCGGGTGTCGCCTACGAATACAGCAATCTGGGTTTCGTCTTGCTGGGCCGCATTCTCACGAATGTGACGGGCAAACCCTATCAGCAATACATCACCGAATCGGTTCTGCAACCGCTGGGCATGAACGATACGCGCTGGGAATACACCCAGGTTCCAGCCGACAAGCTGGCGCATGGCTATCGATGGCAGGGCAACGAGTGGCTCGAAGAAGAGCTGCTGCACGATGGTTCGCACGGGGCTATGGGCGGCCTGATTACCTCGATCAACGATTTCAGCAACTACATGGCCGTTCATCAACAGGCCTGGCCACCACGTTCCGGTACAGAGACTGGTCCTGTCCGGCGGTCGTCTGTTCGGGAAATGCAGCAGCCCTGGACATTCAATTCCCTCAATGCTGCGTTTCGCTACCCCGATGGCCGCGCCTGTCCAATGACCAGCAGCTACGCCTATGGCCTGCGCTGGAGTCACGACTGCGGTGATCGTGTCTACGTGGGTCATACGGGCGGACTGCCCGGCTTCGGTAGTCAGTGGTGGGTAATGCCCGAATACGGTATTGGCGTTGTTGCCTATGGTAACCTGACCTACGCCAGTATGGGATCGGTCAACTGGGCCGTACTCGATACCCTGATCCGGTCGGCGGGACTGAAACCGCGTCAGTTACCGGTTTCGCCAATGCTAGCGCAGCGCAAAGCCGAACTTGTCAAACTCCTCCCCGACTGGTCCAACGCCGAGCGCAGTGGCATTTTCGCCGAAAACTTCTTTCCTGACCGCTCCGTAGCCCTGCGTCGGCAGGAAGCACAGGCGTTGTTCAGCACGATTGGTAAAGTCACCAGCGTTGGCGAGCTAATACCTGAAAACCAGCTACGCGGCACGTTCCGGCTGACGGGCGAGCGTGGGGCTATCGACGTCTTTTTCACCCTCACTCCCGAAAACCCCGCCCTGATTCAGCAACTCGATTTGCATGAAGTGAAGCGTTGATGAATAGCAGTAGTTACAAACGCTTCAAGTGGAACTTGTAAATCCACAGGCTTATTTTAACCTATACGTCCAGATAGCCTTGTAGCTTTATCGATTATGCTTTCAGTTAAGGAAGCCGCCCGTAGTGCATTAGCTTTATCTATCCTGATAGCAGGGCGAACTAATTGAAGAAGCAGAAGTCAACTCAGATCGTCATCAATGGCTCATTACGCTTAGATTTCTATCCAGAGTAGAGCCGCAAAATCCCCTATTCGCTAATGTACTTACATCTTAATTTGGGCGAAAGTACGAGCCATTTAAGGTCAACGCGGATGACGGCACGGTGGAGTCGATGATGATAAGAGTGCTTGGTAATGACCTCAATTGATCTGCAGCGAGTGCGAGGACTTCCTATAGATACCAATCTACTGGTCCTATTGGTAGTCGAGTTAGTAAGCGCAACTGCAATTGTGGGGAACAAACGCCTGAGCGCTTACACGACAACTGATTATCAGCTTTTGCTTTCGTTTGTTGAGCGCTTCAAATCCTTATTCATACCATATATACTGACCGAAGTCAGCAATCTCATTGGTTGTGAAACGAAGCAACAACAGCAAAGGCTGAAGATTCACAAGCGCTTAGCCCAAGAGATAGAAGGAGTGTTGCCGGCAAGTAGCGGAACAATGAGCCTGTAGACCAGAAGCTAGCTGAAATTTGGGCGGAGTGATGCATCCATCCACCGGGTAGCCACCGACAGGCTACTTATACTAACGGACGATTTAGATTTCTGCTACTACCTTCAGGGGCAGACCATGTTAGCGCTTACTGTCAACAATCTGCGTACTGGCTATCTGCTTCACTAGATCTCTTCCAGCTTCTCTCCCGAAAAGGCAATCGGCTTCTCGGCGAATAGCCGTTTTGTGGCGGCCCATGTCGTGCGGAACAGGTCGCTTTGCCGATACGATTCCAGCGCATCGACGGATTCCCATAGGCTATAGGTCATGCGTACGGCAGGATTTTCTGGGTCGCGCAGCAGCTCAAGATGGTGGTTACCAGGAAATGCGCGAATGTGTGCTTTCGACCGGTCGAAGATAGCGTGGAAATCAGCCAGCTTATCCGGCTGGAAGGTCATGCGGACAATACGAACGAGCATATTTTTAACACAGAAGCACAAAAATATCGGTCTAGATCATAAGCAGCTACTTACCAGTGGAGTATCTATTCATGCTACCTGGCAATCACCTTTGTGCCTTTGGCGCTATGAACGTAGTAGTCATTTAGTTTAGCACCGTTTATGCGCCTTCACTTCCTTTTATCTGGATTACTGATAACCAGCCAGCTGGCTGGTTGCGGCACACTTCAACCCGAATCCGAACCGGTACCGGTTCCCCGCTTCAGGGTAAAAACGGTCACCTGGCTGAGCAACACCAATACGAGTCTTTCTTTTCAGCGTCGATATTCCTACGATTCAACTGGAAAGCTAACCATCATAAACGTGTACTCGCTGGATAATGTTCTTCAGGGAGCACCTGCTTCCTTTGTTTATCATTACGACAATCGTTCGCAACCCACATGGGTAGACATTTCATCCGGAGGGTACCGCACGGCGTACTTTCTGGACTCCCTTGGTCGCTTACGTGACGTTTATCAGTATGAACCAAAGCCTTTCGAAAATCAGGTCAACGAAGAGCATTTGTTTTATGGAACCGACAACAACCCCAGCCGACAGGTGTCAATTATGGGCCGTCTTACTATGCAGCGACTTTACTATTATGCTGATTATGTCTATGAAAAAGGAAACATTGTTCAGGTCAACAGTCGGCTGAGTTATAATACAGGGTACGACTTTGGGGTAGCGACTACCAACTACAGTTATGACGACAGACCGAATCCTTTTTATGGTAACTATCTGCTGAACAGCTACCAGCCGCCATCCTTTACTATTTTCAGCAAAAACAACCTGATCGATTCTACAGTAACCCGAACTTTCGATGAGCATGGGCTAATCACTAGTTCGATGGAACGAAGAGGACCAACCAGGAACTATACGTATGAGTTTTATTAACAGGCGGGACGGGATTATTCGCAAAATCAATGGTTATCTCTAACAAAGACACATGAAGCCCAGGAAGTAACCATCCTGCTCACCTGTGTTTTCTGTGTTGAAAACCTGTTCTACAATCCTGCGTTAACATCTAATTACTAAACCCAATGAATTATCGGACATTTGGCCGTACGGGCTGGAACATTTCTGAAATTGGCTACGGCATGTGGGGCCTTGCAGGCTGGACAGGCTCCGAACGCGAAACGACCGACAAAGCACTAGACCTCGCTGTCGAACGGGGCTGTAACTTTTTCGATACGGCCTGGGGCTATGGCGAAGGGCTGAGCGAACGAATCCTGGGCGAGCTGCTGAAGCGCAACCCCGACAAAAAACTGTACGTCGCGACGAAGATTCCGCCCAAAAACCGGATCTGGCCGTCGAAGCCGGAGTTTAAACTGGATGATGTCTTTCCGTCGGACTACATCGTCGAGTACGTCGATAAGAGTTTGCAGAATCTGGGCGTCGATACCATCGACCTGATGCAGTTTCACGTTTGGGAAGACGGCTGGGCTAACCGCGACGAGTGGAAAGACGCCATCACCAAGCTCAGCGAACAGGGGAAAGTGCAGGCATGGGGTATCAGTATCAACCGCTGGGAGCCCGACAATTCGCTGGAAACACTGAAAACCGGCCTGATCGACGCCGTGCAGGTGATCTACAACATCTTCGATCAAAACCCGGAAGACAACCTGTTCCCGCTGTGTAAAAAGCTGGATCTGGGCATCATCGCCCGTGTTCCGTTTGACGAAGGGACACTAACGGGGACGTTCACCAAAGAAACAACCTTCCCCGCCGACGACTGGCGCTCGACGTACTTCGTGCCGGAAAACCTCTACAGCAGCGTCGACCATGCTGATGCGCTGAAGCCCTTGATTCCGCAGGGTATGACCATGCCCGAGATGGCACTACGGTTCATTCTGAGCAACCCCGATGTACACACAACCATTCCGGGTATGCGACAACTCCGTAACGTCGAAGCCAACACCGCCGTCAGTGATGGTAAAGGCTTGACGCCCGAACTGCTACACGAACTGAAAGACCATCGCTGGGACCGCACCCCAACGGAATGGAGTCAGTAGTACCTCGCGTTCATCGTTTACCAAACGCAGCTCATACGGGCTGCGTTTTTGCTTGTCAAGACCGGTAAAATCCGTAAATAAACAGGCCAACCAGTACTGATTCGACAATCCAGATATAAAGCGTATTGGTATTTGTCAGGCGTCGGATCAGTATGTGGATCGCTACGCAAAAGGCGGCTAAGGGTAAGCCCAGCACGATTTCGAGCGGATAGTCGCGTTTTTGAGCGGGGGTGCCATAGAGTGTATAGGATAGTCCATGCAATGTCCAGTACAGCCCCAGTAAAACCCCGAATGTCAGGGGAGCAAGCCAACCCAGCAGTTTCTTAATGTCCATGAGGTTGTTCGTTGGTTTACGTTATAAATGACTATCCACCACGAATAGATGACTGCCGTACTAGGAAACCTGCATCCTGTCAACCGTCAATAGTCCTGCTCGATAGGATGAACCATAAACTCGTCGATGACGACGTGGGCGGGTCGGCTTAAGATGAACAGCATCGACTCAGCCATGTCTTCCGCTTGCAGGTAATGCGACGCCGTTGCGTGGCCGTGGCCTTTTGCGTGGAAGTATGAATCGACCAGGCCGGAATACACACCCGTCACTTTGATACGAAACGGCCGCACTTCCTTGCGCAAGGCGCCCATGAACGCTTCCTGCGCGTATTTACTGGCAGTGTACAGCGACCCACCCGCAAACGTCCGCTTCGCCACGTCTGATGCGACCACAACGATATGGCCCGACTGCTGCGCTTTCAGTGTGGGCAAAGCGGCTTTAGTCAGCAAGAACGTGCCTTTTACATTGGTGGCCATCAGTTCGTCCCACTCATCGACTGTGATGTCTTCGACGTTTTTGAAAACGCCATAACCCGCATTGTTGACCACCGCGTCGATCCGGCCAAACCGGTCGAGCGCCATTTGTACCACGCGCTGCATATCGACTTCACTGGACACGTCGCCCGGCACCGCCACAATACGACCCTGCCCTTCGGCCTCGACTGCTTTCAGCTCGATCACGTTGCGGGCCGTGATAACTACGTTGGCCCCGTTTTGTGCCAGCAGCAGCGCCGTCGCCCGGCCAATGCCCCGCGACGCGCCAGAAATAATAATTACGTTGTCGTTCATGTAACAAATGTAGAGATGCGACCCCTCGCGTCTCAGCACGCGCCAGCTTTTATTGAACAGCCAGCCTATTAAAACAGAACCTCCGGGATAGTCGCAACTATCCAGACGCTGAGACGCGAGGGGTCGCGTCTCTACCTAAAATGGCGAATCATGTCGCCGTAGCCCAGCTTCATCGACAAACCTGCAATAGCCTGACTCAGCCGCTTTTCACGGGTTGGTATCGTCTTCGCGCTGTCGATCCAGTTACTAAAATACTGCTGATGACCGCGTGGTAGTGTCTCGAAAAACGCCCGTGCATCGGGTGCGTCGGCCAGGCAGACCAGCAAGTCTTCCGACAGCGACAGTTCGGATTCGTCGCGTTCCAGTTCGACTTGTATGATAGCGCCCGCTTCTTTGCCAAGTTCCCGGCGCATAGTGGCGTTGATCGCGAGGATGTACGGAGCTTTGTCACCGGTTTCGTCGGGCTCGGCAGACGCCCCCATTGGCACAAGCCCCACCTGCTGGATAGCAAAATCATCCAGCCTGCCTTTCACCCGAAACGCTTTCTTCGGCCCACCGTTTAGCACCTCAGCGACAGCAGCGGGCACGTCGATATAGGTCCATCCAGTTTTCTCTCCTTTTGCGCCAAACTTGCGGAGCGTTGCCGTAAAGGTGACCATCTTACTGTTCGGGTTGCTGATAATGCTGTAAGGTTGCCTGCAACGACTCCTGCATGGCCTGCACCAGACTATCGGGTTTTACGACCGTCAGGTGTTCACCATACGAACGCAGATGCATCAACAGATCTCGGTTAGGAGCCAGTCGCAGCCGAACGACACAAGCATCGTCGGTATCCTGCACGACTTCCTGCGTCTGATGAATGGGTTTGGCCTTTACGTACCGCCCAAACAGCGGACTGAACGACAGCAGTATTTCCTCAACCGGTCCGCTACTATCAGTGATGCCGTAGATGTGCTCGAACAGTTCACTGACATTGTCCAGTGCTACCGACGGCACGCTGCACAGGTCCAGCGAAATATCCAGATCACTCATCCGGTCGAGGGCAAACGTACGTTCCTTTCCTGTTATTTCGTCGTAGCCAATCACGTACCAGCTATCAGCGACTTCGCGCAACAGAATCGGGTGCAGCGTACGTAGTTTGTCGGGCGTCTGAGGTTCAGTATCGGTTATCTCGTGCTTCCGGTAGCGAAACGTAATCTGCCGGTTCTGATTGATGGCCCGAATCAATACCGGCACATACTGCCGGTTACCACCCAGCACCCGCTCCTCTACGTACACGACCCGACGCATCATCGGCTCGGATTTTACTTCCCGGATGATATCGAGGCTTTGCCGGACGCGCTGCAACGCGTTTGCCAGCTCGCCCGCGACCGACGCACCCTGCGTGGCCGTCAGCACCTCACGCGCGTAGTCGAGCGCTTCCATATCGTCGGGACTCAGCATCAGGCGCAGGAGCCGGAACTGCGGGTCGGTGTAATAGTAGCCGTTACGCCGTTTGTCGTAGGCAATGGGCGCGTCGTGGTCTTCGCGCAGTCGCTGAATGTCTTTCTCCAGCGACGACATCGACCGGATGCCGCATTTATCCTGGCACAACTCAAACAGGCGCTGCTTGGAATACTGCCGGGGGTATCGACTGATAATCTCGTCGATGATGCGATAGCGTTGAAACGCGGAGCGGGTTATAGGCATAGGGATGGTTTTACTTGTAGAGACGCAATCCTTTCGCGTCTCACCGCCGGACGGCTCTATCGCCGGACAGCTTTTTCTATGCGCGTCAGCTGTTAGCCCATGACCATCCGGGTGCGGAGACGCAAGGGATCGCGTCTCTACGACGTCAAAAATTCAGAAAAAATTTTTACCAAAAAAGAAGAACGTAAAAAGATTACGTTTTGCTGGGTAGAACTTTGTTCTGTGAATTTTAAACAACACTACAAATGATAACGGCTTATCACACTCCATCCCCGCTGCTTTCTACTGGTTTCCCACCGGTTGTCCGTTCGAAAGCGTCGACGCAGGCTAGTGCATCCGTATCGCATCTGATGCGCTGGCAGGAGCCGCTGGCCACGCGACTGCGGTTTCGCCACAACCTACCGGGACGAGTAGCCAATCGTCTGCTGAACATCGAACTGGGCTTGTTTCTGCTATCGGAACTGCTACCGATGGCGCCGGCAGAAGCCCTGCCCAACCTGCTCAACGGGCAGGGCATCGTGTACCGCGAGCGCCCCGTCTGGACACCGCATCAGCACAAGATGCTGAGCCGGGCGCGGATTCTATTGGCCCCCTATCAGGATCGGGCTGTATGGTACAGCGCGCTGGGTAAATACACAACGATGGACAAAAGCCTCCGCCTTTTCACTACGACTGGTCGCGGTGGCCAGAACCCCGACGCTAGCTCTTACGACCGTCGTGAGCGCATTCAACTCTACGGCTGGGCGTTAGCTTAAATACGGTAAACTCACTACCCCTGATTGAACAACTAAACAACGCCCCTCATGAACACGACCCCATTCACTACACCTTCAGTCAACCGCAGACCGGGCACGTTGTCGGCACGGCAGTTACTCGACGTCGAACTGGGTTTGTTTCTGCTATCGCAGTTGCAACCATCTGCTTCGCCCGATGCACTCCCTGTTCTCCTGAGTCAGTGTGCCCCGCCACTCGATCAATCCGACTGGACGCCCCGCCAGCGTAAACTGCTCAATCGGGGTCGGCAGTTACTGACGCAGTTTCAGCACCGTCCTGCCTGGTACGAGCTACTGGACCGCTACGTATCCGTGTCAAATCCGCTCCGACACGCCTACGACGTCAGTGCCGACCGTAGCCGATTTGCCGAGAAAAGCGTGGGCTTCTTCCGGAATCGCCTGCGCACCCTGCAACAGGTGATGGCCTGACCAGCCACTATGTGTACACCATCCTTCTCATTCATCCCACCCCATCTATGTTTCCTGCCCTGCTTCAATCAATAACCAACCGCATCAATCCCAGCCAGGCACTGGCGCAGATCGCGTCAGCGTCGACAGGCACCATAGCAGCGCCCGCCACTCTGCCCGTACGTCATCACCGGGTCGCCAAGCTGATCATGGTTACGGCCGCTAACAACAACAAATTCTACGAAATGCGGGAACACGACAATCAGACGTTCAGCGTTCAGTACGGACGCGTCGGTGGCACGAGCAGCGTAGCAACCTACCCGATGAGTCAGTGGGACAAGAAGTTTAGGGAAAAGATTGCCAAGGGTTATGTCGATCAGACGCACCTGTTCGCCGAAGCAACGACCGCCGTCGATGCCGGCGCGATTCAGAACACCGCCGTGCGAACCTTCATGGAGCGACTGCTTGAACTGGCTAGCCAGTCCATTCGGCAGAACTACATCGTTACAGCAGAGCAAGTCACTCGTAAGCAGGTCGATTCGGCCCAGCAACTGATCGACGAACTAACCGTTCAGATCAAAGCAGGTCTGGATATGGATGCGTTCAACGTCCGACTGCTGGACTTGTTCAAGATCATCCCGCGTCGGATGCAACGGGTAACCGAGCACCTGCTTCAGGAATTACCGCAATCGGAAGACGCCATTCAGCAGCTGCGCGACCGCCTGGCCAGTGAACAGGATACGCTCGACGTAATGCGCAGTCAGGTCGAACTAAACCAAACCGACGATGTAGGCCCAGTACAACAGCCGGATCTGCTGGCGTTGATGAATCTGTCGGTTGAACCCATTACGGACACGCGTGTGCTGAAGCTGATCAAGCTGATGATGGGCACCGACGCGGATAAACTCGATGCGGCCTTCAGTGTATCGAAGCACGATACGGAAACCGCCTTTAATACCTTCGTCGCCAGACAGGCCAATAAGAAAACGCAGCTATTGTGGCACGGTAGCCGGAGCGAGAACTGGATTTCCATTCTGAAAACCGGTCTGGTGCTACGTCCGGCCAACGCCATTATTTCGGGTAAGATGTTTGGCTATGGCATCTATTTCGCCGACCAATTCAGCAAGTCACTGAACTACACATCGCTCCATGGTTCGGTCTGGGCCAACGGGAAGCAGCGTGAAGGGTACCTGGCGATCTATGAAGTACACGTCGGCAAACAGCTTGAAGTCGACACCCATGAAAGCTGGCACTCCCGGCTCGACACCGACCAACTGAAAGCCATCGACGAAACCTACGATTCTGTATTCGCGCAGCGGGGCGTCAGCCTATTGAAAAACGAATTCATTGTCTACAACCAGGCGCAGTGTACGATTCGGTATATGGTCAAAATCAACTGCTAACATGAACCCTATCCTCAAAAAAGTAACGCTGGAATCGGTACGATCGACGGCCACAACCCTGATTCTGGCCCAGGGCGTAACAACGACGTTGGACGTGAAGCGGGCACTCCGCCACCGGAGGTACTGGGCCCGACAGGCCGATATTTCGCAAAAGCTGATCCGAGTGGCCCTCCGCGAAGGCTGGTCTGTCAACGACAACGGCACCTTCCGCGTCTACTATTTCCCGACACTCCCCGTCTTCCCGAACTAGCCAAAGCTGCCGAAACCAGCCAGGAGATCCGGCGGCTATACGCTTTCTCGTCATATCAGGCTGTTAAGCCGTACCTGAACAAGCCACCGATCAGAGCGTAATCACCTTGCCAGATGCCTTGCGCAGTTCCAGCCGCGTTTCCCCCTGCTTATCGACGTACAACCGGATCCGGGGTCGTCCGGCCCGATCCCGAATAAATACACCGAACTCTTCCTGCTGATTTCGCCCCACAAACAGCCGCTCCTGTCCCAGTAACTGCTGTCGCTGCATCTGAGCGATCCCCTGCTGAGAAGCCGCCTGATTATTGAGTCGTTTCAGTGAATCGATTCGTTGCATGAGCTGTTCCAGCGTAACCGTATCGGGCCGGTCCCACAGTTTCAGTCCGTAATGCTTGGTTGCTGACCGGTTGGCGAGTTCTTCACCATACTGCAACTGCATGATCTGATCGCTCCGGTACTGATCGACCGAAAACGTCAGACTCGCTTCTTTTTTGTCGCTGTCATAAATAAGTCCACCGCATTCGTCGCCGGCTGAATTGAAAAAGACAAGCCCGGCCGGGCGATCACGCGCGGGTAATGGCTTATTATGAATCAGGCCCGGATGTTGCCGGGCCTGATTGCTGATCACCATTTTTAGCTGTCCGTTCGCTTCAACGACGTTAAGCCGTTCAACGGCGATTTCATCGAAACGTTGTACACCGTATGTCCTGCCAATCAACACAATCAGCAGGATTACGATAGTGGCCGTGGCGAATAGGACGTATATTCTCAACCACCGCATCTGCCGTATGACCGTCTGTTCCATAGTGCATTATCCGTTCTGTTTTCACAAGATAGCCAGAACGGACAACGCGCCGAGCAGTTACACCACGAAACTGATGAGCCGGGCCTAGACAGGCTGATCGACTTCGACAGGCTGCGGATTGCGGGAGTTCAGCAGCCCGGCCGGTACACTCAGCTCACCCGTGTGCGGGTCAATCAGGCCATTGCGTTCATCCTCGATGTTGGTTGCCTGGGTGTAGATATCGCCGGCCAGACAGTGCCGACGCAACTCCTGCTTGAATTGCAGAATTCGCTCGGTCCGGTCTTCCGAGTCGTTAGGACCGCCATAGTCAGCAAAGCCGAAGCCACCCCACTCACTGACGATGAGCGGCACCTGCTTCCGATAGAAAAACGGATCGCCAACCACCAGCGGAAACGCAGCTACCCCTTCCATCTGCCCCGCTTCCAGCCGTTTCAACAAGTCGCGCCAGCGGTTCAGGTCAGGCGTATAGAGGTGGGCCGTCAGCAGGTCCGACTTCAGACGTCCCTCGACCGAAATATGCCGCCAGCCGTCATTATCGACCACCAGAAACTGCGGGTACGATAGCTGCATGAAATGATACATGTCGGTAATGTACTGCCGGGTTTCTTCGCTCACGGCAATATCCTCGGCGCCCCAGTCTTCATTGTACAGGCTCCAGATGATAACCGATGGGTGCGAGCCGATCAGCGCCAGCATCCTGAGCAGCTCAGCCTTGTGGTTCTGCCGACTCAACGTATTCGATACGTGCGGACTCGGCACTTCCACCCACAGCAGCAGTCCAAGCTGATCGGCCAGGTTGTAGATACGCGGATCGACCCCGGCGATATGCACCCGTACGAGGTTACAGCCCAGCTCTTTCATGGCCCGCATGTGCAGTTGCATCTCCTCGAACGTAGCCGTACCAGGCTGGTATAGAATACCGTCCAGGTAAATCGACTCGTTGTTGAGGTAAATATGCCGTCCGCGCGACTCAATCTTCCGCAACCCGAAGTGGGTTTCGATCTGAGCGGCATAGCCTGTTGGATCGATGAGTTGTGCAATCAGCTTATACCGCACCGGCGTTTCGGGCGACCACAGTTGCGCATCGGGAATGCCGAGGGAGACCCGCTGCCGTTTTTGCCCGACGTTCAGGTATAGCGGGTAGTCCGACGTTGCCATTACCTCTCCCGTTTTGGGCGCTACGACCGTCAACCGGATCGTATAGTCACCGGCATCGTGTACGCGGGTCGTCAGTGTAAACCGAACGAGCCGGTCCTCTACCGAGCTGGCCACTCCTACCCGCGACCGCAGCCGGTTACGCTCTACGCTTTCGAGCCACACGCTACGCACTGCACCGGTGTAGGTCTGATACCAGATACCACCCCGCTTATAGACGTGCGATTCCTGCTTGCCACGCGGAATGGCCGCATCCATCGTGTCGGCAATGCGCACTGTCAGCCGGTTTTCAGCTTCCAGTAGTTCGTCGGGCAGTTCGTAGGAAAATGACGTGTATTCACCAAAGTGAACGTCTTCGTCTTCAATCGTACTAAGCAACTGACCGTTAAGCCAGACGCGGGTTTCATAGCCACAGGCCCCAAACGTAAGTTGGATAATCGACTGAGCCACAGACGCGCTGCGATCCGGTAACGTAAACGTCCGCTCGTACCAGGCGACAACTTTGTCGCGCCAGCCCTCGGGCGACTGGGCACCCCGTGCCTGCGCCATGTGGGCCTCGATGGAACCCGGCCACTGAACGACGCCGTCGAAAGTATGTTGATTGTACCACTGATCCTGCAGGCCCTGATCGTTGAGATCGAGTGAGAATTGCCAGTCGCCGTCGAGTAGCAGGTAATTGTTGGGTCTCAGTACGGCACGGGGGAGTTGATTGACTGGTTCAGCATAGCCGCCGGTATCGGGTCGGCTCGACGATAAACTCGTGTTGGTTTGTTTAACTTCCATGACGGTGGTTTAGGTAAATGATCGCAGTAGCCTTGGCAATAATGCCGCCAAACCACTGCAATAGTCTACCTGTATAACGTAGTAACCGCCATTTTTGTCCTGTTTTTTCTTATTTTGGGTATAATAACACCTTTAATTATTGTTAAATTAGACGATAACTAAGTCATCGCTTTTCATAGTGTATACTGATTCTGCAACGATCATTTATTACCTTTTCCACTACTGATGAATTTTTATCTGGGCGTAACGAATTGTAGCTGGTTTGACTACCTGAGTGCGATCAGCCCAGAGGATGTTAATTTCTGGCAACCAGGCGGAAAGAGTACGTTTCGGGTACTGCCACTCAACGGGGTATTTCTGCTCAAGCTTAAATCACCATACAACGCTATTGGTGGACTAGGTTTCTTTAGAGCACAAACGCAGTTGCCCCTATCACTCGCCTGGAACGCTTTTGGCGTACGCAATGGCGTACCTGACCTTGACCACTTCAGGACGATTATTCAAAAGTATCGGGGCGATAAAGAGCGTAACCCAACCATTGGGTGCATTGCGCTAACCGATCCGGTGTTTTTCCAACGCGAAGACTGGATACCTGTTCCGGCTGACTGGAGTACAAGCATTGTTCAAGGGAAACGGTACAGTACTGACACGGCGATTGGGGCGTCTTTGTGGCAGCAGGTTCAGGATAGGCTAATTCTTTACCGAAGAGCTTTACGAGTCGATCACACCCTGTCGAGCGTTGACGAGCCTTCACCGCAATACGGTAACTCGGTTCTACAGAAAGTAAGGATTGAGCAGGGAGCCTTCCGGCTCTCGGTCATTGATGTTTATACGAAGCGTTGCGCTATTACCGGCGAAAAGACATTGCCCGTTCTAGAAGCAGCCCATATCAAGCCCTTTGCAGAAGCAGGACCCAATCAGACGTCGAACGGATTACTGTTACGTTCCGACATGCACAAATTATTCGACGACGGCTACATCACCGTAACGACTGACTACCGAATTGAAGTAAGTAGCCGCATTAGGGAAGAATTTAGCAACGGCAAAGAGTACTATCAGTATCATGGCAAGCCGCTGGCAGTGCTACCGTCGTTAGAAGAAGATAAGCCTTCGTCGCTTCATCTTGGCTATCACAACAACACCATTTTCCGGCCTTAATTGCTCATAGATCCGCATCTATTCATAATCAATACGTATGAGTTTACGCGATGAACTAGTCACCGTAGCGCTAAAATGGCAAAAGGCATTTGGCGTAGCCCCCCACATAACGTCCGTCATTGCCGAGTATGATGCTGCAAAGCTGGTTGGTATATTAGGTGACGACTACGGCCTTGTAACGGCCGTCTCTAAAGGATCTGCTTTCGACTACAACAAGAAGCCATACCAAATCAAAGCTAATCGTTCTAGCGGGCGAAAAGGAAGTTTTGTCACGTTGGTTCCTAAGACTAACAACTACAATTGGAACATTCTCATTTAGATTCTTTACAGTAAAGGATACAACATTGTTGAGGCATGGCAATGAATCGTGGAAGAATACAAGCAACGATTCAATTCGCAAAAACGACTTTCACCGAAAGATATGCGACAGGGAACATGCCTAAGAGAACCAGAATTACCCACCCAACACACTTTGCGCCAAGTAGACGCCGGCGCCGGCGAGGTAACCGAACAGGGCGAGCCAGCTGATGCGACGCAGGTACCAGCCAAACGTGATATTTTCCAGCCCCATGACAGCCACACCGGCCGCCGATCCGATGACGAGCAAGCTGCCGCCCGTACCGGCACAGTACGCCAGAAACGACCAGAGCGGGCTGTCAATCGGATAGGTCGTCAGGTCGTACATGCCCATCGTTGCCGCTACGATAGGCACATTGTCGACAACGGCTGAGACTACGCCGATCAGGAGTACGATCAGGTTGGTGTTGCCAATCGCCTGATCCAGCGAACCGGCCAGACTGTGGAGGACGCCCGTCGATTCGAGCGAGCCTACGGCCAGTAGGATACCCAGAAAGAACAGGATACTCGGCGTGTCGATCCGGCTGAGGGCATGGGCGGCTGTCAGCGTCCGGCGCTCCGCTTCGTCTTTGTCCTTATGAATAACTTCCGACGCCACCCAAATTGCGCCAAGCACAAGCAGCATGCCCATATACGGCGGCAGGTGGGTGACTGTCTTGAAAATCGGTACGTACAGCATCCCGCCCAGACCGATGGCCAGCATCATACGCCGGTCGCGCCGGGCAACCGGGGTCACGTACGGACGGCTGATCCCCCGGCTTACCCCTGTCCGTACGGACTGTTCACTGGCCTTGTACTGATAGGTCAGTATCGTCAGCGGCACGAGCAGTGCGGCCAGACTAGGCAGGAACAAGGTTTGGATAATAGACGACGCGCTGATCTGTCCGCCAATCCAGAGCATGGTCGTCGTGACGTCGCCGATGGGCGACCAGGCTCCTCCGGCATTGGACGCGACGATTACCATCCCGGCCATTGTCAGCCGTTGTTCAGGGTTACTGACCAGTTTGCGCAGTACTGATACCATGACGATGGCCGTGGTCAGATTGTCGAGCAGGGCCGATAGGACGAACGCTAGCAGACTGATGATCCACAGCAGCGCCCGCGTATTTCGGCTGGCAATCCGGTCGGTGATGAGCGCAAAGCCGTCGTGTGCGTCGATCAGTTCGACAACAGTCATGGCCGCCAGCAGGAAGAACAGGATTTCGGCGATGTCGGACAGGTGATGGCGCAGGTGATCGACAACGGGGGCGATCTGCGAAGCCATCAGCGCATAGATTGTCCAGCAGACAACACCGGTGATGAGGGCTGTAGCTGTCTTATTCAGATTAACGGTGTGTTCCAGCGCGATCAGTACATAACCGATCCCGAAAGCAAGTAGTAAAGCCAGGGTCATGTATAACGAACCGGGAACAGGTAGTTTGTAGTTCGTTGTTTACGATTTGTGGTTGCCTGCTGTTCGATTAGTGCTGACAACAGCTTAACAACAAACCACGAACTACAAACTCGTACATGGCCCGCTCCCGCTTTATCGTTCGTATATCCCGACTTGGCCCCGATGGCATGGCGTTGTTTCCATTTATACTGGTGCGTCAGCCTAATCCCGGTCCGATTCTGGTTAACCACGAACGGATTCACCTGCGCCAGCAGGCCGAACTGGGCGTACTACCCTTCTATCTGTGGTACCTGACCGAGTACCTGATCCGCCGGATTCAGTACCGCGACCATTACGAAGCGTATCGAAATATCAGCTTCGAACGCGAAGCCTTTGCCAACGAAACGAACCTCACCTACCTCCACAACCGGCGCTGGTGGAGGTTTTGGGCTTATATTTAAGGTTGTGGCTGTAACCAAGTAGCCCGTACCTCCAGGTCCGGATGCCCGTCAGGGCAACTTTTGCAGGCGGCAGCTTTGTTGGCTGCTCCGCGCCCACCCGGACGTGGAGCGGCCAACGTGGCGCGGACCGGTCCAGGCTGCACACATGCGCCAGCTAACGACAAATTACCAACCACAAACTACGAACTACTCTTCCCTTTATACCCCAGTAGTCCGATGGTCATAATCAGCGATGAGAGCACGATGACCAGCATCGGGATACCTTCGCGGAAGCCGAGCAGGCGCAGGCTGGGAGGAATATTGAGATACAGCAGAATGGTGATCAGGCCACGCGGGGCAATCCAGAGCATCGGGTTCGAAAAACCCCGATAGGTCAACCGCAGGGTTACCCACCGCCAGCCGATGACGACCAGCATGATCAGCACGCTGACAATCGTCGCGTCGATATCGATCAGCTGGGCAGGTACGGCAGCATAGCCGAAAATCAGAAAAAAGAACGTACGGACAACGAACGACCCTTCAGCCGCCAAATTTTTCAATTGATCAAGTTCTTTTTCGAATAAGTCGTTTTTCAGAATCAGGCTAAGCCGCCCCCGAATGAACAGCTCGGTATTGTTCAGAAACAGCCCGAACACCAAGATCAGTAGCAGCGACGATAGCTGATTCATTTCGGCGATGGCATAGACCAGGAACAGGACCGAAATAATGGGTAGGAACTTGATCCGGTGGTTGATTCGCCCAATCAGGTACAGCAATAGAAAGCAGCAAATTAGCGACAGGAGTGCCATAATCAGCGTGTCGCGCAGAAACGACCAGATAGCCCCTAGCACCGACTCCTGACTCAGCACCAAGAAGTTATAGGCCAATACGCCCAGCGTAGCGGCAAATGCCGACTCATAGACCATGAACTCCCGCTGATTCCCGGTCAGGTTCATCGTTGTCGACACGACCACCGAGCTGCTCAGAATTGAAAACGGCAGGGCGGTGATCAGGCAATGAAAAAACGAATCGTTGAGCAACAGGTAAAACATACCCGCAATCAGCACCGTCGCGCCTGCCACTGACAGCAGCGACGCTAGCAGGGTTCGGCGTACTATCTCAAGTTTGTCAGCCTCCAGTTCTAGATCAAGCGCGCCCTCCAGCACGATCAGGATCAGCCCCAGCGTCCCCAATGTCGGCAAAATCGTGTCGACGTAGGGGACCGTTACGCCAATGTAGGTCGTTACCTGTCGAGCCAGCACGCCTAGTAGCAACAGCAGCAGTACGGACGGAATCTGGAAACGGCTGCTGAACAGGTCGAAACCGTACGAGATCAGTACCGACAAACTCAATACAATAATGAGGGTAGAGGAATCCATGTACGGTTACGGTACTCGGTTTTCGGTTTATAGTATACGGTGGATTAGCCGGTACTCTTTTTACCAACGGACCGTGCCATGGTGGTCACTGTAAACCGTATACCGAAAGCCGGGCCTTTATTTCCGGGCGTAGTAATACAAATTCACCGACGAGGCATTGGCGCGTTCGCTGAGCGTAAAATAGCCCGACGCATCGCGATTGAAGCAAACGGCTTCGCCCTGTGGTTCAACCCGATACGGCAACGTACGGCTGTTACCCCGTTGTAGCGCATCGGCAATCGACTGCCCACTATCACGCTTCCAGTAGCGCACATCGGTATACGTACGTACCAACAGTTCACTACCGTCAGGCGAGATGGCAGCTCCCGTTACGAAGGTCATATTCATGGTACCAAGCAGCTCGGCAACCGTTACTTCGTTGATATTCTGCGGATAAGGCAGTCGATACAGATGTACGTTGGGTTCCCGCTTGGAGATGATGTAAATATCTTTCGTGACCGGATCAACAAACATGGCTTCAGCATCGCGCGGCCCGTCGGGATAGCGGAAGTTAATCCGCTCAATTTGCGTAGTGGTTGTGCTAACGGCAGTCGGTTCAGGGAAACGGTATATCTGCAGAACGGGTGTGTTGCCGTTATTATCGCCGATATCACCCATGTAAACGTAATTGACACCCGCTGTAGGGCCAGGTCCGATGGCCATCTCTTCCCAGTCGCGGTTGGGTGCGTTGATGGCTACTGTTCCTCTGATCGTTCCGTCGTAGCCCAGCAACGTCATATTAGCCGGGTTACCACCGTCCTGTTCTACCCACAGATTGCCGGGCATGCTGCGACTATCCGCGATTCCGGACGCTTCATCAATACGACCGGGAGTAATGGGTATTGCGGTTGGATCGGCAAACTGAGCCAGATCGACACTCGGAATGTCGAGTTTGCAGGCTACCAATGTCGATAAGACAAGTCCAAAAAAAAGAAAGCGCATGAATGGAGTTGATTGTATTCGATCGTCAAAGTAACAAAATCGGGGGCGTAAAGTAACGTTATTCGGTCAGCATGCGCCGAAGTTCCCCTACTCAGCAGTGGCATAAGGCGTACCAATCGGCGTTAGCTTGTCAGCATGTAAACGCAAATCGCCCGCCGACTGATACAAAAACCAGTCGGCGGGCGATTTCGATTGACAAGTTAGTTTATTGGGTCAGCCACCCGCCCGTGAAGCCCGCTTTAACTAGCCCCCGCCGGATATGCAGATTCCTCTGCATCAGTTTCCAGACAAAACCCGATCGCAGATTTTCGGCCATCAGCAGTATCGGCCCCTGATCGATACCGAGATAGTCGACATCAAACCATCCAGTGGCCGTCGAGCCGTTGGCAACGCGGGCCGGGTAACGGTATGTCAGGTTAAACGCATCGCGGAAGCCGTATTCACCATAGAGTTTCGCGCCGTATTTCGTTTTCATGGCCCGCAGGGCAGGCACGCAGATTTCCGGCGCAAACGCCATCGATCCGCCAGCCGCCGTCGGAGCAATTGTACCGTCGTCGACAATCTGCGTACTGGCGGCACCACGCGCGCGGTACGAGAAAAATTGGCGGGTCTCGCCAGCGCGTCCATTAACCAACGTATCACTCGGGCCATCACAGGCGGTCAGACCCCAGATTGTCGGGCCATAGTCCTGCCATTTCGCCGGGTTAGCCATACAGTACGCCCGGTTCGCGTAGGTAGCCCTGCGTGAGTTTTCGAAGTAATCGATCCCCTTCCCGCGTATGTACTCGTCTTTGATTCCCCGGAAGTCGATCCAGACGTGCGAATACTGATGGCCAAACAGGGGGTCGAAATTCACGTGCGTCTGCTCGTAAAACGTAGCCCACGGATACGACTTCGTCCAGGCGGGCCACACGTCCGTACCGATGGCGTGTGTGGGAGAACCCAGCGCCAGTACATACAGTAGCATCGCTTCGTTATAGCCCGTCCAGTTGCTCTTGATAAAGCCCGACTCCGGGTGCCAGCCCATCGACACGAACGGCTTGTTAGGCTGAATCCACGTCCAGTCGACCTGCTCGTAAATCTGATCGGCCAGTTGGCGTATCTCAGCTTCCGTTGCGCTATTCTGATCAAAATAGCTTTGCGCACTCAGAATCCCCCCCAGCAGCAGCGCTGTATCGATCGTCGACAGTTCGACGGTTTTGAAGCGTTCACCGGTTTTCATATCCAGAAAGTGATAGAAAAATCCCTTGTACCCCGCTACGCCCGTTGCCTTATCAGACTGCGGAGCATTGGCGAAAAAGCGGAGCGTGTTAAGCGTTCGTTCGGCCGCCTGCGCCCGTGTGACATAGCCCCGCTCGACACCTACCAGATACGACGTCAGGCCAAAGCCCACAGCGGCAATACTGGCAAATGAGTTCGACGGCGCCCGGTCAGGCACCAGTCCATTGGCCGGGTTGGTCGTTTTCCAGAAATACCGGAACGTATCGCGTTGCAGGCTATCGAGAAAGGCCTGGTCGGAAGACGATAATGTAAAGCTGTTACGCGATGGCGTAACAGCCTCTTTTCGGGTCTGGCCGTGGCTAATCGTCAGACTGGCACACAGCATCGTTATGGCTAGCAGTTGTTTCATACGTGTTTTCAATTGTAGAGACACAACCCTTTGCGTCTCAGCACGCGTCAGCAAAGCCATCCGCGTGCTGAGACGCAAAGGGTTGTGTCTCTAGGTAACAAATCAATACCCCGGATTTTGCGTCAAGGCGCCCCCGCTGAGCTGAATCTGCGTTTGTGGGATGGGGAAGAGTTCGTTTTTCCCTTTCACGAACGTTTTCCCGTGGGCGGCAAATGCCTGCACCGCCCGACCCGCCTGTATGTCTTCCTGCCGGACAAGGTCAAAAAAACGATCGTGCTCCATCGCCAGTTCTACACGACGCTCATGCCAGATTTTATCCCGGTCGATGGTCGTTTGTGCCGCCAGGCCCGCCCGACTACGCAGCCGGTTGATGTCGGTTAGCGCGTCGGCTACGTTACCCAGCGCGAAGGCCGCTTCGGCATGAATCAGCATCACTTCGCCCAATCGCATGATGCGCAGATTTTTGGGCAACTGATCGTTGTTGCCGCAATTGCGCTCCGCCGTACGACTGTGGTACGCTTTGTAATTGTAGCGCTCGTTCTCCACCGAATCACGACTGGGTACCCGATAGCCATCCCACAGCACAGTTCCCTGGGGCGAGGGGTTGATGAATATAATGGTAGCGGCCCGGCGCAGGTCGTTCGGTTCGTATTCGTTCACCAGGCTTTGCGACGGCGTCCCGAAACCAAATCCCAGATCGGCCCAACCGCGTTTACCACCGGCGCGGGGGCCCTGACAGACAACGTAGAGCGAAATAGCCGCATCACAGGATAAGTTGATACCCGTCTGCACTTCGAAGATCGATTCGCTGCTGTTGGCCCCAACCTCCCGCCAGATGTTGGCGTAAGTAGGTAGCAGACTGTACGTTCCTACCTGATTCTTGATGATTGAATCGGTCAGGTTGTACGCCTGCTGCCAGTTTTTCTGGTACAGGTATACCTTCGCCAGCATCGCCATCGCAGCGGCTTTTGTCGCTTTACCGGTTGTCGTTTGCGCCTTTATGGGCAGGTTGGTCGCGGCAAATCGGAGGTCAGCGATAATCCGGTTATAAACGGCCTCTTTAGTAGCCCGCGCCTGCAGCGCCACATTGTTGATATCCTCGACCGGCGGAATACTCTCGATAAGCGGCACCCCACCGAAAAACCGGACCAGGTTAAAATAAAAATACGCCCGCAGAAACCGTCCCTCCCCCTCCAGTTGATTACGGGTAGTCTGGTCGGCGGCACTCTGCGGGATCAGCGCAAGGGCCTGATTGGCACGGGCTATGGCCCGGTAATGACTGGCCCATAAGTTGTTGATATTGCCCACCCCAGCCGTCGGGCTCAGATTGTCGAACGTACCAAAGGAGTTGGCCCCATCAGAAGCAGAACTGCCCTTATCGGCATCGTCGGACGCGATGTTGGTCATACCCACGTAGTCGAAGCCGTGCATGCTACCATCCCACATGGTGTTGTAAATACCTGTGACTAGGTTCTGGGCTGCTGCGGGATCGCTCTGCACAGCTGCGACACCGATTTGTCCTTGTGGAGGTGTCGTCAGGAAATCATTACAGGCCGTCAGCGCGGTGCCCAGCACTAGTGTCAGCAGCGAAAGCCGGGTGATTTGTCGTATGGAAGTCATGGTCGTAAAGTCGGTTGTTAGAAGCCCACGTTCAGGCCAACGGCAAACGTGCGAGTAGTGGGATAGGAACTGAGTTCGATACCGGAATCGAGCGGACCGCCGGGTAGTTCAGGGCTGAAGCCGCTAAATTTCTGGGCCGTAAATAAATTCTGCGATGTGATATAGACTCGGGCCGTACGCAGCTTGGCGCGATCGCGCAGGCTGGTTGGAATCGTGTAACCAATCGTCAGGTTGTTGAGCCGCACAAACGATCCGGATTCGAGAAAATACGTTGATGCGGGCGTAGCCGATGTGATCAGGCGCGGGTCGGTCGTAGACGCATTGGTGGGCGTCCAGCGGTTACTGACGTAGGCAGCTTCGACATTATCGGTGTTCTCGTAGCGAAACGCTTTCTTCCCGTTATACACCTGATTTCCCGCGTTGCCATACACGTCGGCAGCCAGGTCGAAGCCTTTGAAGTTCAACGCCAGGTTGATACCATAATACAGCTTGGGCTGGTACGAACCAGCGTAAACCCGGTCGTCAGAATTGATGGCGCCATCACCGTTGACGTCTTCATACTTCAGATCGCCGGGCTGCACACTGGCGCGGTTACCGTAGACGGGAGACCCATCGATTTCGCTCTGATTCTGGTAAATGCCGATGGCTTTCAGCAGGTAGAAGCTACCCACCGGCTGCCCATTATCGGTGCGGGTGGTAAAGCCCTGCTGCCCGACGCCACCAGCGAGCAGCGCTTGCCCGCCATTCAGCCCGACGAGCTGATTCTTGTTAACCGTCAGGTTACCACCAATGCTGTAACCCAAGCCGCTGCCCGTCGTTTCTTTCCAGTTCAGCACAAACTCAAACCCACGGTTACGAAACGACGCGATGTTCGTCAGGTACTGATTGTCGGGATCGCCGAAGATGGCCGGGATGATCTGAAAGGCCAGCGCGTCGCGGGTGGTTTTGTTGTAATAATCAATTTCGCCGGTTAGCCGGTTGTTGAGGAAGGCAAATTCCACCCCCAGATCGACCTGCTGGGTTCGCTCCCACTTAAGCTGCTGATTTTTAATATCCTGAATAGCCGTCCCCAACACCAGCCCGTTGTTGTAGAAGTACGGAATATTGACACCCGCCGTCAGGATGTAGGCGTTGCTTTCAATGGCGTCGTTACCCAGAATCCCCCAGCTTCCCCGGAATTTCAGAAAGTTGAACAGCGACTGATTTTTCATGAAGGCTTCGTCCGAAATGACCCAGCCCACGCCAGCCGTCGGGAAGTAGCCCCACCGCTCCTGAAACTTGGAGCTGCCGTCGGCCCGCAATGACGCGTTAAACAGGTACCGGTTTTTCAGGCTAAGCGTGCCCCGCGTCACAAACGACTGCCGGGTTTGCAGATCACCCCCAGAGTTGTTGGACAGTTGCTGATTCGGATCGCCCAGGCCAAGGTACCACAGGCTCGGGTCGCTGGGAACGTTGATGCGTGCCCCCGAAATGAAGTTTGACGTGAATCGCTCCGTAACCGACCCCAGCAGGAAGGTGAAACTGTTTTCACCAAACGTCCGGTCGATGGTCGCCGTATTGTCGATGATGTACCGGATCGACTGGCCACTGGTCAAACTAAGCTGACTATTCTGCTGCCGCTGATTCCCGCCCGCCGTAACAAATGTGTTGGCATCGTTCTGAAACGCCCGCAGGTAGGTCTGATCACGGTTAAAAATTAAATCGGTATTGAAAGCTGAATGCAGCTTCAACCAGTCGACGGGCCGATAATCCAGCGATAAATTGCCCTGTAGCCGGTTGTTAAGAACGCGCTGATTGCGGGCATCGAGGCTCAGCAATGGATTACCCACGTTACCAAACGCCGACAGATTGCCGTATTTCCCATCCACAACGGCTGGTACAATGGGGGCCGCCCGATACAGACTGGGATACACCCCGCCGAGATCGACAGCCCGTTCGTTACCCCGCGAAAACGAAAGTTGATTACTGAACGTCAGCTTCTTGCT
>JAKONH010000011.1 GCA_022702045.1 Spirosomataceae bacterium | reverse complement strand
GACCTGAAATTCAGGCGTCGAACAATAAACTCGACCAGAATCCCGGTTACTAAACCAACCCTGTTTCAGTCCCTGCGCTATGTTCTGGCGCAGGGATTTTTATGTTTGCAGCTCGCTCTATCATCCTCTCATTTCTATGGCTATTTCTGACAAGTTTCGTTCAGCCCTTCAGCTCCTGTTATGCTATCCGCTACTCAGCATGAGTAGCTGTCAGGGAAAAACGACTGCCGATACTTCGCCCAAACCAACCCCTGCGACGGGTATTACCGTCACGATCGACCCGACCAAAACGTTTCAGACGATCAATCACTTTGGCGCGTCGGACGCCTGGAGCTGCCAGTTTGTGGGGCAGTGGCCCGACGCCAAGCGAAACGCCATCGCCGACCTGCTGTTCAGCCGCGATACGTCGGCTAGCGGTCAGCCCAAAGGCATTGGCCTATCGATGTGGCGGTTCAACATTGGCGCGGGGACGGCCGAACAGGGCAGCAACAGCGGTATCGGCGACGAATGGCGACGCGCAGAGTCGTTCCTCAATGCCGACGGTACTTACGACTGGAACAAACAGGCCGGGCAGGTATGGTTTCTACAGGCAGCCAAACAACGGGGCGTTCCTAGTTTTCTGGCGTTTCCGAATAGTCCGCCGGTACAGTACACACTGAATGGAAAAGGGTTTGCCAGTAACAAAGTACCGAACTTGAGTGCCGAAAAATACGATCAGTACGGGCAGTTTATGGCCGATGTCGTAACGGGTGTGCGTACCAAAACGGGGATTACCTTCGATTACGTTAGTCCCGTCAATGAACCGCAGTGGGACTGGAGCGACGGTGGTCAGGAAGGAACGCCGTATTTCAACAATCAGATTGCCGGTATCACGCGGTCGCTGAGCAAAGCCCTGACGAGCAGGGGATTGCAGACCAAGATCAGCATTGCCGAAGCAGGACAGATCGATTTTCTGTACGGCGACAATGGCCGGCAGGGCAAAGGCACCCAGATCACCGGCTTTTTCGACAAAACAAGCGCTGACTATGTCGGTAACCTGACCAATCTGGTACCAGCCATTGGCTACCACAGCTATTTTACGACTTCCCCCTACGGCGACGCGGTAAAGAAACGGCAGCAGTTGGCTGCCACCGCAGCCGGTCAGTCGAATCTCGGCACCTGGATGTCGGAGTACTGCATTCTGGGCGATAATGCCGGGGAAATCAATGGGTCGGGTAAAGACCTGGGTATCGATCCAGCTATTTACATTGCCAAAGTCATTCACAATGATCTGGTAAATGCCAACATTTCGGCCTGGCATTGGTGGATCGCGATCAGCCCCTACAACTACAAAGACGGGTTAATTTACATCGACAAGGCCAAAACAGATGGGTCGTTCCAGCCGTCGAAAATGCTGTGGGCATTGGGCAATTACAGTCGCTTCATCCGCCCCGGCGCAGTTCGTATTAATGTCGATCAGGCGCAGAACAGTGCCGGTCTGCTGGTATCAGCTTATAAAAATACAGATGGGCAACTGGTTACAGTAGTCATCAACGCGGGCAATGACGCACAGCTGATTACACCCGCATCTTCTCCCAATCTACCAGCTCGGTTAACCATGTACACTACGTCGGCAACAGCTGATCTAGCCCGGTCGACCGTAAGCAAAACCGGCGATGCCGTGACAATTCCCGCCAAAAGTATCGTCACGCTGGTGGGTGAAAAGTGATCAGGGTATTTCTTCAATAAGAACAATATCCATTGGTGCCAGGTCTGGCATTCCAGACCTGGCACCAATGGAGAATAGACTAGCAACAACAGAAGCGCGGACGCCCCCGGCTGGGAACGTCCGCGCTTCTGCTTGTCGATAACGTTAGAACGAGTACCGCAGCGTCACGCCATAGGTGCGCGGATCGCCCACCACGGCACCGTACTGACCGGCATTACCCGGTGCGGGCAGCAGTTGTTCAAAGTAATTCTGATTCAGCAGGTTGCGACTCCAGATGAAAATCGACGTACCATTCGACGCCCGAAAACCGACACGCGCGTTAGCCAGCGCGTAACCGTCGATGTTGAGGTACTGCGACGGCGATGGACTCGACGAGAACGACGAGCGGTAGTACGTGTCAGCAGCAAAGAAATACCGCCCATCCTGCGCCAGAAATTTGCCAGCACCACTAACCTCACCGCCAACCGAGCCGGCCCACTTCGAGACGCCAGGCAGCGCACCGCCCGAAATATCCTTGAACGCCTGCTCCCCCCCCGTTTCTTCCAACGGCACCGGCGCGTTGGTAAACGTAATGTACTTGGCGTCGGTATAAGCCACCGATCCATAGAACGACAAGGTGTTACTAAACCGAACGTTTCCGTCGACCTCAACGCCACGCACCCGCACTTTTTCGGCGTTGGCCAGATAGCCTCGGTTCACCCCCGGTTCGGGCGTCTGCACCTGCGTCTGGTAATCGCGAATGTCGCTGTTGTGGAACACCAGGTTCAACGTTGTGTTGGCCGTTGGCCGGGTCTTCACGCCAATTTCGTAGTGACGCACCGCTTCGGGATTCACCCGCGCCAGCTCCGTCAGTACCCGGCCGTTGGCGGTGGGCAGCCCCCCAATGTTGATACCCACCGGTTTGTAGCTTACTGAATACGTAGCGAAGGCGTTCAGGCGGTTGCTGGCTTTGTATTGCAGGGTCAACTGACCGGAGACGTTGGTTTCGTCGACGTCAGTATCGAATGCCTGATTGGTGTAGACCAGATTTTTAAGCGCCAGCAATGCTGGGTCGGTGGTTTGTAGACCGCCGTAGGTTACCCGATTGTAGTTGGCGATCTTCTTATCATAATTATAGCGCAGGCCGGGCAGCACGTGTAGCTTGTCACTGATCGCCCAGTCGACCTGACCAAATACGGCAGCCGACGTACTACGAAGCCGGTTGGTGGTGCGAATGCCGAAGCCGTCGAACAGACCGGGCGTTCTCCAGAGGGCACTCGTTGTACTTTGGGCAAAGCGCCACTGCGCCGAGCCGGCTTCCTCCGTCTGCACCGGGTCCGACTGCAGATCCTGGTAGAGATAGTACAGCCCCACTACCCCACTCACACGTTCAGAGAACGTACCGGCATAGCGAATTTCCTGCGAATACTGATTGTGTTTGGAGTTACCCGCCGAGATGGTGAAGACGGGTAGCCCGATATAGTCGCGGTCGTTGAGCGGGTCCCACTTCCAGTAGCGCCAGGCCGTCGTGCTGGTCAGCGTACCCGGCCCGAGCTTGATGTCAGCATTGAGCGAAACACCCCCTAGCTGGTTGTTTGCCTTCGAGGGTGTATCCTGGTCGGTGATCCGGTCGAACGGATTCGGCGATGGCACCGTATAACCCAGGTCGGCGATGATGTTGTTGAACTGGCGATAAGCCGCCCGCTTTGTCTGAACAACCCCGGCATATAGAACCGTGTAGCCATTGGGCTTCTGATCGGTAACGTCACCGGCTAACGTTATGCGCACTTTGTCTGATGGCGTGTAGAGCAGCTGCCCACGAAAGCCAATGTTGTTCAGCGAGTTGACCAGCTGATTCGAGCGAATGTTCGTAATCGTACCGTTACGCTGCGTCCCCGAAAACGACGCCCGTGCGGCAAACTTCCGGCTCAGTGGACCCGTCACCGATGCTTTTGCCTGGATGTAGTTGTAATTACCGTAGCTAACTTCGAAAGTAGCACCCGGTGTAAAGCTGGGCCCACGCGTAGTAATGTTGAACGCGCCGGCGGTCGTGTTTTTACCGAACAGTGTACCCTGCGGTCCGCGCAGTACTTCAATCTGATCGACATCGACAAAGTCGAGCGCTGTCACGGCCGGACGGGCATAATAAACACCATCGACATAGAAACCGACACCGGGGTCGATTCCGTCGTTGGTCAGGCCGAAGGTCGAGCCGAGCCCCCGAATATTGAGCGTCGTATTGCGCGGATTCGACGCGTACAGTTGTACCGACGGCACCAGTTCTTTCAATCTGTTGACGTTAAAGGCGCCCGCATCTTCCACTACCGCGCCCCGGACAACCGAGATCGGGATGGGTACGTTCTGCGACGATTCCTGCCGACGCCGGGATGTGATCGTTACGTCGGCCAGCTGACTGGGCGTTTCTTCCAGCTTAATCTCGGCCCCATCCTGACTTAGTACCGTCTCCTGCGTCTGGTAACCGATATACGATACGATGATAGTAAATGGTAGTTTCTGCCCCGTAATCAGGGTAAACTGGCCATTCTGGTTGGTCGATCCACCATTCGTGGTTCCCTTGATCGTCACCGTTGCCCCGATCAGGTGATTCCCCGTGCGGGCATCCGTTATGGTACCTGTGACTGTTGCATTGATAACTGGTGCATTCTGAGCGATCAGCCAGTTGGGTGCAGTCAGCAACGCAAGCAGCAGGACCGTAGTAGAA
The DNA here is from genome assembly GCA_022702045.1 of Spirosomataceae bacterium. GTDB lineage: Bacteria > Bacteroidota > Bacteroidia > Cytophagales > Spirosomataceae > Spirosoma. Next base: position 1,045 of record JAKONH010000011.1, on the reverse strand, counting down.
AAAAACTTCATAACAGGTTGTATTGAAAAAGAAACGTAGTGAATGCTAGGTGGTAGCGGTTTGTTTGGTGACTCGTATCAACCCCCGGACAAGCTGGAGCCGACGATCAATCTGCTCCAGTTGCCGACAGTCGGTTACCTGCACGGTAAATCGCCCTGTCGAGCGCACACCATCGGCTTCAAACGACATATGTGCGATGCGGGCCTGTTCCACACCGGTAGCAGCCGCCAGCACATCGCTGACGAACTGCACCCGGTCGAAACCAATGACGTCAAAGACGACCTGCCCGTGGGGAGAAACGAGTGCGGGTGAATTCATTGAACTAGTGCGTTACAAAGTGTGGTATGGTCGGTAAATCCTTCGAAGTTTTCATCCAGAAAATGGTAGCGAATCTGCTGACTGCTATCGACTACATAGAGCGCCGGGATATAGACATCTTCCGAAATGCCCGAGATACGGTCCCAGATCGGGTCGGTTTCGGCGTAGACACCAAACTGCTGGGCCACGATCTTGTCGGCATCATACACCAGTGTCATCGGTGCCTGTAGCGCTTTCTGGGGCAAGTACCGGGGATGTTCATTGGCAAAAACGAGTAACTGCCCCCCAGCCCGGTCGACCTGATGCGCCAGTTCGACCAGTGTCGTCAGGAATGGGTCGGCGTAGCGGCCCCAGCACGGGCAGTAAAACCCGATAACAACGGGCCGCTGCTTTACCAGCTTAGGTAGCGTTAGCACAGGCTTCTGGGCAAAGGCTGGCCGGTCGGCCGTGCTCCAGTAGCCACCCGAGTTGGCGATGGCGATAAGCGGTGCCGCGTCGGCTGTTTTTAGGGGCTGCACCCGCTCGATCGGCTGACGATCTTTTACAACCCGTACCTGTATGTCTCCCAGTTCATTCACTAGTTCCAGTGTCATGTATTCCGTCGTTTTTGTTGTTTCGATTGGTTCGTTTTACGGTGTTTCGGATAAATCCTACTACTCCCGGTGTTAGATAGACTAATAGTACTTTAAATCTATTGAAGTAGTAGGGTTTGCAAATAAAGTGCTAG
>JAKONH010000003.1 GCA_022702045.1 Spirosomataceae bacterium | reverse complement strand
TTTCATGCAGTGGGGTATGCGGTCTGAACAAAAATAACGCAATCCGGGCAGTTACGAAAGCCCGTCCCCCAAACTTGGCCCACCGCTCTCCTGTCGGCACTCGTTGCGTACATGCACACACCATCAGCCAGGCCAGGCTACCATTACTTGACCGGTGATCCAAAAATCCGGCGATAGATGGGTTTCCGATAGGCAAATTGCAGCCACATGACCGGATAGAGCAGGTAATCGGTCAGGCGGTAGGGCGTGCGAAAGGTTATATCGTCAACAATACGGGTTCCCCCTGAGGAATCGCGTAGAAGCCGATGTCGATGGTGCCAGTAAGCCAAAAAGAACGGTAACTTTGTTCCTTGATCGACAAAATAAATTTCGTCAGCGGTAGTCTGCTGATCGATGATGTGGCTTGTCCATTCCTGCCTGACCACCAGAAAGTTAAGCCGAAGTTGTACCACATCACCCGTCAGACAACCATCGAACCGAACAACGTCGACGGGTGGAAATGGCGGGCTTAACCGATCAAAAAGCGTTCGATCGAAGCCGGCCCATACCTGATCGACCGGTTGTTGAACCTGAGTAGTTAGTAAAATATGCATGAACCGTAAACGAATTGCTTACTCACTTTTCCCCGGCTAGCGCGATAAAAAATAAGCACAGGGTAGTTGATAGATGCGAAGTTGCGCATCTGCTGCGTTTTTAAAGAGCATATCATCGCCTGTGTTCCGGATCGACTTGACGTTTAGTACACTGTATGCATTGGCTGAGGTACTGGTTTTTAGGGATGGTTGCCGGCTTGTCTACACAGACAGGCTTTCCGGCATCGCCCACGCCGGAGTACCTGTCGGTGCGAAACGGCCTGCCACAGGGTTTCGTAAGCACCATTGTACAAAGCCGGCGGGGATTTATGTGGTTTGCCACCCGCAACGGTCTCTGCCGCTACGACGGATCGCGGTACAAGGTGTTCACTTACGAACCGCTGAACGATCGTTCCCTTTCCTACAGCAGTATTGTCGATATACAAGCCGATCGGGCCGGTTGGCTTTGGTTGCAAACTGAAGACAATCACATAGATCGCTTCAACCCTGTGTCGGAGCACGCCACGCGGGTGTCGAACACGAAGGCATTTCGGCAATTGCTATCGGCATCGCCCCTGGCGGGCATGGCTGTCGACACCGGCAGGGGCGTATGGGCTGTTACCCGGATGGGTTTATTGATTCACCTGAACAGTAGTGGGCAACTTACCGACCGGCAGTCGCTACCCGGTATAGGTACAGAGCCAACACTGATTCACTCGATTTTTACCGACCAGGCAGGGCTCGTTTGGCTGGGTGGTCGCACGGGGTTGTACCAGTACAATCCAGCTACCCATCAGGTACGACTATTTGGCGCGGCAACGGGTTTACCACAACAACCTATTCGTTTTCTGCGGCAACGAAGCAATGGCGAACTGGTTGTCGGTACGGCAGGGCACCTTTACTTTTTCAATCCACGCCTGGCGACCACCCGACTAATCCTCGAACTGCCCGGTCAGACGCGGGTGCCCCTGTTTGCGCAGGGGCCGGGGGGCAAAGAATATGTCGACCTGAATACATTCACCGACAAAAATGGCCTTACGCCCCTTCCCGTTACCATCCGACAGGTGCCGCCCGCACCGGGCTGTATGCTGGTCGACCGGTCGAATACGCTTTGGATCGGTACGGCGGGAAACGGTATTGTCAAAGTCAGTCTCAACCCATTGCCGTTTACAGCGATACCGTCCCAATCGTTTGCGGTCGATTGGCTGACACAGCAGCTACTTGTACCGGCATCGGTAATTCCACTGGCTGTATCGGGGCAAAGTCCATCCGGTATTCAGTATCGTTTCGATCAGGCCGGGAATTTCTGGCTGGGTGGGCCACAGCTCCCCTTGTATCGGTACAACCTGACAACACAACGGTTCACACCACTCACGACAAAGGGCATTCCCGGCGACTGGCTGACCAACGGGAATTTGCATAGTCGCGCGCTAACAATTGATGCAGCCAAGAATATGTGGGCCCTGACCGATGCCAGCGGCCGCCGGCTTGTACAGTATGACCGCGTCCGCGACCGGTTTCTGGCGTGGCCATTACTGCCCGACAACTACCCCGCTGTCGCCGTCAACGATATGAGCGTCGACGGCGATCACGTATATCTGGCGACACAGGGCAACGGACTTATTCGCGTTGACCGTACGGCAAAGCGTATCATTCACTGGCGGGAAAATTCACAGCGTTCTGATGCGCTGCCTATTCGCTATTTACTCAGCTTACAGCAGGACCCCGACCAATATGATTACCTCTGGATTGGCACCTACGGTCGGGGCCTGTGCCGACTCGACAAACGTACCGGGCAAATTCGTACGTTCACTACCGAGCAGGGCCTGCCCGACAATGTTGTTTACGGTATTCAGCCTGATCGAGCGGGGCACCTATGGCTTAGTACGAACCGGGGCCTTTGTCGATTTGACACCCGCTCCTTCGACGTTCGCACATACACCAGTGACGACGGCCTGCCCAGTGATGAGTTTATTCGACATCAGGCCATTGCTTTACCGGATGGACGGCTAGTTTTTGGTGGCGTAGGCGGCTACGTGAGCTTTCGACCAAACCAGATTCAGGATGACCCCTATGCCCCATCGGTAGCGCTGACAGGTTTACGCATCAACAACAAAGCCGTTAATCCGCTCAGTCCCGATTCGCCCGTTGCTGCATCAATCGAGCAATTGACGGCGCTTCAGTTGACGCACCGGCAAAACTTCCTGGCGTTCGACTTCGCGGCACTTCAGTACAATCAGAGCGGACAGAACCAGTTCCGGTACAAGCTCATCGGACTCGATAATGACTGGATTTATAGTGGTAGTCAAAGTACCGCTACGTACACCAATCTGTCGCCAGCCACGTACACGTTCGTCGTCAATGCGTCGAATACGTCGGGGGTATGGAGCCCGGAAACCCGGCAGATCCGACTCACAATTCAGCCTGCTCCCTGGGCTAGCTGGTGGGCCTACACGCTTTACGCGCTGCTGCTGATACTGTTGGTAACCATTTTCATTCGCGTCCGGGTCCGGCGGGTTCAGCTGCGTAGTCAGGTGGCGCTGAAAGAACAGGAGTCTCGGCAATTGCAGCAACTCGATCAGTGGCGGTCGCGCTTTTTTGCGAACATCACCCATGAGTTCCGTACGCCGTTGACGCTGATCTTACCTCCGCTGGAACTTACGCTAGCAGAAATCACCGACCCGCAACAACGCAATCGATTAACGCTGGTACACCGCAACGCAACCCAACTATTGCGGCTTATAAACGAACTGCTCGACATGGCCCGACTGGAAGCGGGCAACCTTCGCCTGACACTTACGCAGGCCAATTTGGTCGATTTCGTAGAGCAGATTGTCGCCGTTTTTGTTGAGGAAGCACAGCGACAGTCGGTTCGGCTGCAGTTTCAGACGCAGCTGACGTATAGCAGCTACCGGTTCGATGCCGACAAGCTGGAAAAAATTATCAATAACCTACTGATCAACGCCCTTAAGTTTACGTCTGCCAACGGGCAGATTGACGTAGCGTTGAGTCAGCAGTCCTTACTTATTACGAATCCAGAGACACAAGCCGAATCACTCGTCGACCATGTCCAGCTCACGGTCAGTGATACGGGAACAGGCATCTCACCCAACGATCTCTCGCACATTTTCGAACGTTTCTACCAGGCCGATCCTACCCGCGACCGACCGGTGGGCAGTTCCGGCATTGGCCTGTCGTACGTCAGCGAACTTGTCGAATTAATGAACGGTACGATCCGGGTCGAAAGTCAGCCCGGTCAGGGAACAACGTTTACGGTCGATCTGCCGCTTGCCCTGGCTCCCGTCGCGGCACGAACCGCTACTTCTGAAGGCGATACACCGCTGGCTGACGCAACAGATTTATCAATCGAATCGGATACTGCCCCCGGACAGGCGCACATTCTGCTGGTGGAAGACAGTAACGACATCGCCGAGTTTGTCGTGAGCATCCTCGGCGAGGACTGGTCGGTTCGGCGGGCGAGCAATGGGCGAGAAGGTATCGATATGGCGCTCCGTTATGGGCCGGACCTGATTATCAGCGACGTGCTGATGCCCGAACTGGACGGCTATGAACTATGCCGTCAGCTCAAGCAAAACCCGGCAACCAGCCACATTCCCATTCTGCTACTAACGGCCAAATCAGCCGCCGAAAGTCGGTTGAAGGGTCTCTCAGCAGGCGCTGACGATTACCTGACGAAACCCTTCCAAGTCGACGAACTGCGGTGGCGGGTGCGGAACCGGCTGGAGCAGCAGCGTCGTACCCGCTTGCATTTACGGAGTCAGTTGCTGGGTGAGGGGCACTTGCCCGCTACCAGTCCGGAGCCCGCCGATGAATTTATGAATAGGGTGTACGCTGCCATTCGTACCCAACTGAACAACCCCAAGTTTGGCGTTGGCGATCTGGCCGAAGCGGTACAACTGAGCCGGATGCATCTTAATCGAAAACTGAAGACGCTGGCGGGACTCTCCCCTAACGAACTGATCCGCGCCGTGCGGCTGAACCGGGCGGGCGAAATGCTGCTGGGACACACCTCCGTGTCGTCCGTTGCTTACGCTGTTGGCTTCGACAACCCGGCCTATTTCTCTAAAGTTTTCAAGGAGCACTACGGCGTTACGCCCTCCGAATTTGTCGAGCAGCACCGCTCCGACAATTGAGCCTCGTTGCGCAAGCGCCTGAATGTGGTCCGTATATAGATGTCCGTGCCAGTTCTACAGCCCCTTCGTACCTCAATTTTTACCATTCGCATACATATCAATAGCCTATTTTACCGATGTTCTAAAATTGATAGGGTGTGTTACATAACTGTACGTCGCTTGATTCAGCGCTGCTTAAACTTGCATACAGCCTTTCTTAAAGCAGTTTTTAGTCCTCTATCAACCGTATGACCTACTTTTCGTCTATCACACCTGCATCGCGTACGATGCCCGCCGATTGGCCACCCCTTAAACTATACCTACGTGAATCAGGACGTCAGTCGTTTCCCGTAGCTGACTTGGTTTACATGCAGGCCGTAGCTAACTACAGTTGGCTCAACTGGATGGATGGGAAGCGGATGTTGATGCCCCGCACCCTCAAATATTACACGCCTAAATTACCATCTGACTGGTTTATTCGCCTGCACCGCAACTGCGTGGTCAACCGCCGGTACATCGAGCGGCTGGAGCGCACTGAAACAGGTGGCGTCGTACACCTGTCGACAGGCGACAAACTACCGGTATCGCGTCGGCGCTGGAGTACGGTCCGCCGGCAATTAGTATCGATCATGCCGCACCTCAACTAATCCGACAGGCCAAAAAAAGGGGTCAAATCGAATTGATTTGACCCCCTTTTTTTGGCCTGTCGGATTACAGTATTCACTATACGGTTCTCAGCTCTTCGCTTGCCTCGTAGGACTCACTGAATACCGTAAACCGTATACCGAAAATTACATTTTCTCCAGCACACGCTCCATCGACACTTCCCGTCCGATGCGCGCTTTGAGTTCGCTGATAGGAAGGCGAATTTGCTCGGTGGTATCGCGGTATCGGATGGTTACTGTATCATCTTCCAGCGTCTGGTAATCGACGGCAATACAGAACGGGGTACCGATCAAGTCCTGCCGGGTATAGCGCTTGCCGATCGCATCGCGCTCTTCGTAGATCACCCGGAATTCCGAGCGCAGGCTCTTCATGATCTGTTCGGCTTTCTCAGGCAGACCATCCTTTCGTACCAGCGGGAACACGGCCGCTTTAACCGGTGCCAGTGCCGGGTGCAGCTTCAGGTAGGTACGCTCCTTCTTGTCGTCACCTTCGCCAACTGTTTCGCGGGTGAAGGCATTACAAAACGTTGCCAGGAACAGCCGGTCAGCACCAACCGACGTTTCAACTACGTACGGAATGTAGTTTCCATACGGCTTGCCCGTTGCCGAATCGACCTCGTTGTCGAAGTATTGCTGCTTTTTCCGGCTCAGCTCCTGGTGCGATTTCAGGTCGAAGTCAGTCCGCGAGTGGATACCTTCCATTTCGCGGAAGCCAAACGGAAACTTATATTCGATATCGACGGCAGCGTTGGCGTAGTGCGCCAGCTTTTCATGAATGTGGAATTTGAGCTTTTCAGCGGGTAGTCCAATCGCCTGGTGGAATTTCATCCGTGTATCGCGCCACTGCTCGTACCAATCCATTTCCGTACCAGGCCGTACGAAGAACTGCATCTCCATCTGTTCAAACTCGCGCATGCGAAACGTGAACTGACGAGCTACGATCTCGTTACGAAAGGCTTTCCCGATCTGAGCAATACCAAACGGCACTTTCATCCGCCCGGTTTTTTGCACGTTCAGGAAGTTAACGAAGATACCCTGCGCCGTTTCGGGCCGGAGATAGATTAGACTGGCGTCTTCAGCCAGCGATCCGACCTGCGTCGAAAACATCAGGTTGAACTGCCGCACCTCGGTCCAGTTGTCGGTACCCGAAACGGGGTCTTTGATACCTTCGGCAATGATCAGATTACGAACGCCTTCCAGATCGTTTTCGCCCAGCAGCCGCCCCATTTCCTGTAATAGCGCACTACTGCGCGCTTCGTCGCCCGCGTTAGCGTACTCCTCAGCTTTTAACTCAAGTAACTGATCGGCCCGGTACCGTTTTTTGGAATCGCGGTTGTCGATCATTGGATCGTTGAACGAATCGATGTGGCCCGACGCTTTCCAGGTTAACGGGTGCATGAAAATCGACGCATCGATACCGACCACGTTATCGTGGAGTTGCGTCATAGCTTTCCACCACAGCGTTTTCAGGTTGTTCTTTAGTTCAACCCCGTTCTGACCATAGTCATACACGGCCTGTAGCCCATCGTAGATTTCAGAAGAGGGAAATACGAAGCCGTATTCTTTGGCGTGGGCAATTATATCCTGCAAGGATGTCGCTGGTGCTGCAGCGGGCGCGTTTGGTGTAGTGCTCATACGTAGCGCAAAAGTACAACATGCAGTCACAAGCCCGTATACCCGACCGTTTTATTCCGCAGATCTCATACCTGCAGCGGACTGACCGCTGCGCTGCGGGTAATCCGATTAGCCAGCTAAATGATCTGTTTGTTACAATATTTCGGTTACTGACACGACTACCTAGTTACGGGCCTCCTGTAGGGGTTGCCCTGA
>JAKONH010000645.1 GCA_022702045.1 Spirosomataceae bacterium | reverse complement strand
CATCAACCGCGACGGCTGGAAAGACGTCTACGTGACTAACGATTACCTGAGCGACGATCTGCTGTGGATCAATAACAAAAACGGCACGTTTACCGACCGGGCTCCCGAGTACGTGAAACACACCAGCGGCTCGGCGATGGGGAATGACATTGCCGATGTCAATAACGACGGGCTGGTCGATATTATGGCCGTAGACATGCTGCCGCGCGACAATTTCCGTAAGAAAATGCTCGTCGGCCCGAACAACTACCAGACTTATCTGAATAACGATCAGTACAAGCACACTTACCAGTTCGTGCGGAATACGTTGCAACTGAATCAGGGAATGGCCCGTACCGATTCGGGGGGTACGCATCCGGTGTTTAGTGAAGTAAGTCTGTTCAGCGACATCGCCGAAACCGACTGGAGCTGGACGCCCAGTCTGCTCGATTTTGATAACGACGGCCATCGTGACGTACTAATTACCAACGGATTTCCTAAAGATATTACCGACCGCGACTTTATTTCGTTCCGGGCACAGAGTTCGTCGGTGGCCACGAAAGAGTTTATGCTGGCGCAAATTCCGGTCATCAAGATCAGCAATTATGCCTTTCGCAACCGGGGTGAAGCCGGTGTTCCGACCTTTGAAGACGTAACCAAGAAATGGGGGTTGAAAACGCCGTCGTTTTCAAACGGCGCGGCTTACGGCGACCTCGACAACGACGGCGACGTCGATTACGTGGTCAACAACATCAACGACTCGGCCTTCGTCTACCGCAACAACCTGATCGAGAGCAAGCAGCCGAAAGCCAATTACCTGCGGATGAAATTCGTCGGTGAAGGCCAGAACCGCATGGGACTGGGCGCGATCGTCGAACTGCACTACGGTAAAGCGCAGCAACAGGTATATGAACATACACCTTACCGGGGTTATCTCTCGACCGTCGAGGCCGTGGCTCATTTCGGGCTGGGCGATCAAAAAACCGTCGATGAGGTGCGAATCATCTGGCCCGGTCTGAACGGCGCCCCGCAGCATCAGCAAGTCTTGCGCAACGTGCCGGTCAATCAGGTGCTGACCGTCGATGCCCGTAACGCCCGTGAGCCGTATGTCCCGGCGAGTCAGCCGGCCGGGCTATTCTCCGAGGTTACCGACTCACTGAACATCACCTATCGCCACACGGAACCCGACTACATCGACTTCAACACGCAAAAACTGCTGCCGCACAAACTTTCGCAGTTCGGGCCGGCGGTGTCGGTAGGCGATGTCAATGGAGACGGGCTAGACGATATGTTCATTGGCGGCTCACGCCTGAATAAAGGGCATTTTCTGATTCAGTCGCTTCGCAACGGCAAACCAACCTTTACCGAACAGGACCTGCTGCCCGAACCAGCCATTGCCGGTACGGTGTACGGCGGATCAGGAAACGCCAAAGACAAAGTGCAGGAAGACATGGGCACGTTGCTGTTCGATGCGGACGGCGACGGCGACGTCGATCTGTACATTGCCAGTGGTAGCGTAGAAGGACAGGCAAATTCCGCTGCCTTCCAGGATCGGCTGTACCTGAACGATGGTACCGGCAAGTTCAGCCTGACGCAAACTGCATTGCCCGCCAATACGACGAGTAAGTCGTGCGTAAAAGCCGTTGATTTCGACCGCGACGGCGACCTCGACCTATTCGTTGGTGGCCGTATCGAACCCGATCATTATCCCAAACCCGTATCGAGCTGCCTGCTCCGTAACGACTCCCGACCCGGTCAGCCCCGCTTCTCCGACGTTACCAAAGTCGTCGCCCCTGCGCTTGTCAATGCGGGATTGGTTTGTGATGCCCTCTGGACGGACGCCGATAACGATGGCTGGCTCGACCTGATGCTGGCCGGTGAGTTTATGCCGCTTACCATCCTGAAAAATCACAACGGTAAGAAACTGGAGGCATTGAAAACCGATCTGGACGGTCATAAAGGCTGGTGGAACAGCCTAATTTCGGGCGACTTTGACCGTGACGGCGACATGGATTACGTCGCTGGCAACTTCGGACTAAATGCCCGGATGCGGGCGTCGGAGCGCGAACCCGTACGCATGTACGCGGGTGACCTAGACAACAACGGCTTCTACGACGCGATTCCAACGCTGTTCCTGCCCGACGAAAATGGTGTTAGCCGCGAGTTCACCCTGCACGGGCGCGACGATCTGATTAAGCAGATGATCGTCATGCGGAAGCGGTTCCCAATGTATAAAGACTTTACGCAGGCTAGCATCGACAAGCTACTGACGCCCGAAGAACGAGAAAAGGCGGTGGTACTGGAAGCCAACTATTTGCAGTCGGCTTACATCGAAAACAAAGGCAACGGTACGTTTACCATCCACCCCCTGCCAGACCTTGCGCAACTCGGCCCGGTTTTCGGCATGGTCGCCCAGGACGTCGACCGCGACGGGAATCTGGACCTGCTGCTGGTCGGCAATGACTATGGTGGTGAAGTGCTGATCGGCCGGTACGACGCGCTGAATGGCCTGTGGTTGCGGGGGGATGGTAAGGGCGGTTTTGCCGCGCAGTCGATAGCCAAGAGCGGCTTCTATGTTCCCGGCGACGCGAAAGGACTCGCCCAACTGACCGACGCGCGCGGTCACCAACTAGTCGTAGCATCGCAGAATCGGGGGCGACTATGTGTATTTCAAAATAGCAAAGTGGCCCCATCCGTCCGGCTGAAACCAACCGATGCGTCGGCGCTGCTGACATTTACCGACGGCCGAAAGCAGAAAGTCGAATTCAGCTACGGTAGCTCATTCCTGTCACAGTCGGGTCGGGCACTGCTATTGAGCCCCCAAATCAAATCTGTCGACATCATCGACTCAAAAGGGGCGAAACGACAGGAAAAGTTATAGGTAATAGCACGCGGATAACGCAGATGTTACGAATTAAAACGGATTCTGAGCCTACTAGTCAGTCGTATGGTTCACAAAAAAGGTCGGGCTTTCGAACCCGACCTTTTTCTACTTGTGTAAAATCCGCAGCATCAGCGTTATTCGCGTACCATTTCTTCCTGTTCGCTGACGACTTCGGCGAGGGGGCGCAGGTTGCGCTGTTCCTCTTCGTTATACGGGAAAATATCCAGAATCTTGGTGATGTTGACGTCGGTGATTTCGAACGGATCAAGCGACGATTTCAGGCTAACCTCCACGCGTTCATAGGCTTGTTTGGGCGTTTCGGCATTAACCAGCATTACGCTCGGCGTTTTCTTCTGCTTACCAGTTTTTTCGTCGTCTAGGATAAACAGCGCCTTTACCTTAAACCAGGTTTCGCCACCATCTTCGATCATCAGCACATCGGCCAGTTTCATCCGCGAAATGTTCGTAATTTCAAACTCCGGCGTATTGGCGGCAATCTCCTGATAGAGTCGACCTTCGGCATCGGTATAGCTCACGGCATCAACCAGATAAGCCTCCGTGACATTCTTTTGCTTGATAAACTCTTCGTTGCGCGTCCCGACGGTAGCGTCGTCGACAGGCTGCTGATAACGGATCTTTCCGAGAAACCAGTTGGGCATTTTTGATTGATTTAGTCTATAATTAAAACAAAAACCGGGCGGCAAAAGTGCTTATTTTTGGTGTCTGTTTGTGCTTTATTGCGCGTTGTTTTTACAACGTAGCGGCAGGAGCAGGCCTGTTCATTACGCGTGACAATCTATTCGATTATCGCTGCAAACCGCAAATTATAATGAAATTTCTCCTCCTCTTAAGCCTGCTTGTCACAGCCGTTTCCGGGCGGGCACAGACCGTTTCGGTCGATACATTTGCCACGCAGCTTAACCAAAGCGCACAGGCGCAACTGATTGACGTACGGACACCCGCCGAATTTGCCGACGGCCATCTAGCCAACGCCGTCAATATCAATTCGCAGCGTCCCGACTTTTCGCAGGCTCTTGGTCAACTCGACAAGTCGAAACCCGTTTTTGTCTACTGCATGTCGGGGGGACGCAGCAAAGGTGCGGTCGAGACGCTCCGCGAACTGGGCTATACTGACGTGCATGAACTGAGGGGCGGCTATCTGAAATGGGCGTCGAAGATGATGCCGGTAGCTGGCGTAACGCACTCGACCGCTAAGCCGGAATGGCCTGTTGCCCGCTTCGACAGTCTACGCCAGAAACAGCCGCTATTGATGGTCGATGTGTATGCACCTTGGTGCGGCCCGTGCAAGAAAATGGCTCCGGCTATCGTCAAGCTCCAACAGGAGTTTGACGGATCAGCTACTATTCTTAAAGTGAACGCTGATACGGAAAAGCCTTTTCTGGCCGCCTATCAGGTCGATGAATTACCGACCTTACTCATCTTCCGAAACGGCAAACTGGTCGATCGCCAGATCGGCTACCGCGACGAAGCCGCCATGCGAGCCTTGTTGAAGTAACTATGTAGCCCAGACGTCCATGTCTGGAGGACGCGAAGCGGCCGACATAGTCTCCATCCGAATAAACTAGCAACCTAGACCGCGCCACGGTGGCCGCCGAAGCGGGTTTGGGCTACCTGGCAAATTATTTTTTGCTCGGCTGAACCATTCATTCAAATTACATGTATAGACATTAAATATATATGTAACTAAGTAACACATCCTCGATCATGGAAGCACAAACAGCCACCACTTGGGTTATCGACCCACTCCATTCGGAAGTTCAGTTCAAAGTGAAACACCTCATGGTATCGACCGTGACCGGTTCCTTCGGTCAGTACGAAGGTACGGTTGAGATGGCCGGTGACGATTTCGAAGACGCCAAGATTCAATTCTCGGCTGATATCGACAGCATCAGCACGGGCAACGAACAACGTGATGGTCACCTGAAGTCGGGTGAATTCTTCGACGCTGAGCAGTTCCCGAAAATGACGTTCGAATCGACAGGCATGCGTAAAACCGGTGACGATACGTACGACCTGCGCGGTAACCTGACGCTGCACGGTGCAACGAAGCCCGTCACGCTGAAAGCCGAGTACGGTGGCCAAATGGTTGACTTCTACGGACAGACGAAAGCTGGTTTCGAAGTAACCGGCACCATCAAACGGAAAGAGTTTGGCCTGACCTGGGACGGCGTAACCGAAGCTGGTGGTGTTGTTGTCAGCGACGACGTTCGTCTGGTTATGAACATCCAGGTGACGAAGCAATAATGTCGGTTTACGATTTTCAGTAGTCGGTTTACGGTAATAGTCACTTTATCAGTAGGAAACACCGTATACTGAAAACTGAATGTCAGCTTAAATGCAGAACGGGAACCTCACTGAGGTTCCCGTTCTGCATTTAAGCTGATTGCTTACAAAATCAGACCGCTCCGGCGCAGCATGGCTTTGGGCGACGGTTCGCGACCCCGGAATTTCTTGTAGAGTTCCATCGGGCGTTCACTGCCTCCTTTCTCCAGTACATTCTTCCGGAAGCTGTCGGCAGCAGCTTTGTTATCCAGGCCACCTTTTTCTTTGAAGAACTCAAATGCATCGGCGTCGAGTACTTCGCTCCACTTGTAGCTGTAGTAACCCGCTGAGTAACCACCGGCGAAAATGTGTGAGAACGCCGGACTGAACGCCACCCCATCGACGCGTGGGAACAGGTTCGCCACCGAATCGACGCGGTTCTCCACTTCCGTAATGCTCTCACCCGTCGGCTTCTGACCGTGGTAATACATGTCGACCAGCCCAAAGCGAAGCTGACGCATGTTGGCCAGACCAGCCAGAAAATTCTGACTAGAGCGAATTTTCTCGATCAGTTCGTTCGGAATGACTTCGCCCGTCTGGTAGTGCTTGGCGAACAGTTTCAGTGCTTCGGGATCGTAGCACCAGTTTTCCATGACCTGCGAAGGCAACTCGACGAAGTCGCGGGGGACACTGGTTCCGCTCAGACTTTCGTATTTGCCATTAGCCAGCATACCGTGCAGGCCGTGACCGAACTCATGGAACAGGGTCGTCACCTCATAGAACGTCAGTAGCGACGGTTTGCTGTCAGTCGGGCGGGTAAAGTTGCAGACGTTGATAATCTGCGGCCGTATGTTCTGGTTATTTTCAATCTTCTGCCCCTGAATGTCGTTCATCCATGCCCCGCTCCGCTT
>JAKONH010000641.1 GCA_022702045.1 Spirosomataceae bacterium | reverse complement strand
GTTCGTACAACCCCAACACCGACCCATCGACGGTCGTACTGAAATCGGACCGGGCCGTACATTGGCTCATGGTTGGCGCTCAGCCGACCGATACGGCTCGTTCGGTATTGTCGCACGAGGGTATCCTCTACAAAAAACACCTGCAGGTGGGCGTAAACAAAGGCGCTATCACGCAGGAGCAGGCTGATGACAAATTCTCGGCCTGGAAAGACGAGAAAGAAAATCGTAAAGCCGGCGCTGCCGACGCGAAAACGCAAACCAAAGAGCAGGCTCGTGCCGCTCGTCTGGAAGCGGAGCGTAAGGTTAACGAAACCCGCGCTGAAGCGATTGCCAAGAAAAACAAGGTTGAAGAGCCCGTGGTAGAAGCGCCTGTAGCTGAAGCACCTGCTGAAGAAGCGCCCGCTGCTGAAACCGACGCGGTTGCATCGACCGAAGAAACAACCAGCGCTGAATAATTTTCCGCGCCTGGCGTTACCAAAGAGCCTGTTCGCGACCGGACAGGCTCTTTCCATTCCCAGCCATAGCCATGACTAAAGACGATTGCTATCAGGTAGGCCATATTACCAAGACCCACGGCGTCAATGGTGAACTGGTCCTGTTTCTGGATGTCGACGACCCCACCGAATACGCTGATCTCGATTCAGTGCTGCTGGAAGTCAAAAACGAGCTGATTCCGTATTTCATCGAGTCGCTTGCCATCGTGAAAGGCAGCCGGGCTATTATAGCCTTCGAAGATGTCGACACGATCGAGCAGGCTGAGCGACTAATCAATTGCGGGGCGTTCCTACCACTCGATAACCTCGAACCGATCACCGACGAAACCCGTTTTTATTTCCACGAAATCGTGGGCTATCAGGTCGTCGATGCCACTGAAGGACCGTTGGGGATCGTGCGGGGCGTCTATGCCATGAACGCGCAGGATCTGATCGCGATGGACTACCAGGGTAAAGAAGTCCTGATTCCCATCAACAGCGATATTGTGCCGACCATAAACCGGGCCGAGCAGAAGCTGAACGTAGTATTGCCCGATGGGCTGCTGGCAATTTATATGGAGGATAGCGCGGCCGACAAAGCGGAGTTTGACGGCGACGCCGACGATAGCGACGATAGCAATGCGCATTGATATTATTACCTGTCTGCCCCGGCTGCTCGACAGCTTCTTCGCCCATTCGATTTTGCAACGGGCGCAGACGGGTGGCTACGTTGACGTCGTCGTGCACGATTTGCGGGACTATACACTCGACAAGCACCGGCGCGTCGACGATTACGCATTTGGTGGGGGCGCTGGTATGGTTATGCAGATAGAGCCGATCGCCCGCTGCATCCGCTCCCTGCAGGCTGAACGTACGTACGATGAGGTAATTTACATGACCCCGGATGGTGAGCGACTCAATCAGCATACGGCCAATACACTGTCGTTGCGGCAGAACCTGATCATTCTCTGCGGGCATTACAAAGGCATTGACGAGCGGGCGCGGCAACTGTTCGTTACCAAAGAGATGAGCATCGGCGATTACGTACTGTCGGGGGGCGAACTAGCCGCCTGCGTGCTGTCTGATGCGATTATCCGGCTGCTGCCTGGTGTGCTGAATGACGAAACCTCGGCCCTGACCGATTCATTTCAGGATAATTTGCTGGCACCACCGGTATACACCCGCCCGGCCGAGTTTGAAGGGCATCGGGTCCCCGATATTCTACTGTCGGGCCACGAAGCAAAAATCGATGAGTGGCGGCATGAACAGGCGCTCGAACGAACGCGAATCCGTCGGCCCGATTTGCTCGACTCCTAACTGAAAAGGCGGTGATTACCTGACGGGCGATCACCGCCTTTTTCGTTCTATCAGTGGGTAGTATCCCCCATTGATGCTCATACTACCTGCTTGTTACCTAAATTCCGTACTGCCGATTCGTTCGCTAAAACAGCGTAAAAAAAATTGTCTTGCGTTGAGTAGTTTTGGATAAACTGTTTATCCTACTAAAACACTTGACTATGGAATTTCTAGCAACCTTATTCCACTATGCCCCCACGCCAATGGCTGTATTTCAGGGGGAGGATCGGCGCATTCAGCTGACGAATCCCGCGTGGTGTCAATTCTGGAATGTACGCGTCGCTCCGATTGAAGGGTTGCTATTGACCGATGTATTAACAGTCAACCAGGCTACGGTGTACAACCAACTCCTGGATAGCGTAGGGCCAGCCGGGCCATCGGAAACAATACAGACAATAACGATTACCGTGGACCGAGATGAACTATCGGTGGAGCGACAACTTCGGGTTGTGACCACGCTGGCACCGTATCTAACTCCGGTCTGTATAGGCACCATTATTACGGACATTACGGAAACGGTGCAGGCGCAGCAACAAGCTGACAGGCTGGCGCGCGAACAGGAAATGCAGCGGTGGATGATGCGCGAAGCGCTCGACAACTCGCCTGTTGCTATCGTTGTTGCCGTTTGTGTGCGTGACGAAGTAACTGATGAGTTACTTGATTTTGAATACCGGCTGGCCAATAGAGAAACGAATCGGCTCAGTAGCCTGCCTGCGGGCGACGAACTGGTAGGGCGACGGATGCTCGGTACGTTCCCCGGCGACATTGACTCAGGTGTATTCGATCAGTTTAAGGCTGTGATCGAAACGGGTGAGCCATTGGCCATCGAAACCCACTACCAACACGGTTCGACCGACAGGTGGTTTTACGTACGGGTGGTTAAACATGGCGATGGATTTGTGCAAACGACGCTCGATATCACACCGATTAAGGAAGCGGAAGCCGCTGTAGAGCAGCAAGCCGATCTCCTGCGGTCTATCCTGGACAATTCGCAGACCGCGATTTCGCTGCACAACGCCATACGCGATCCGATAACCCGGCAGGTGATCGACTTCAAAACGGCGCTAGCTAACAAACGGGCTCGGGAATTCTGGGGTGACAGAATCGAGCAGCACATGAATCAGACGTTTCTGACACTTCGACCCGAAGCCGCCGGGACGCCGGAATTTGACCGGTATGTACAGGTCGTCAGTAGCGGAGAACCGGCTCAATTCGACTACGGGTATGGCGATAGGCTGTATTCGATAAACATTGCCCGAGCAGGCGACGGCATCGTGTTGTCGTCGGTGGATATTACCAGCGACCGGCAGTACCAGCGACAACTTGAACAGGTTAACGCCGAGTTACGACGATCGAATGAGGGCTTGCAGGCTTTTGCTTCCATTGCCAGTCACGATCTGCAGGAACCGCTGCGAAAGATTACGGCCTTCAGCACCATATTGACCAGTCAGTACGCTGAGCAACTGGATGTAAACGGACAGGCGATCATCACCCGTATGCAGCTGGCGGCCGAGCGCATGTCTGCCCTAATCCGTGACTTGCTGGCCTATGCCCGCATCGGTAATCAGCACACGTCGTTTAGAGCGGTTGATCTGACGCAACTAATGAGAGACCTGCTCGATGATATGGAAATCACTATTCAGACGTCCGGGGCAACCGTCAAGGTTGAGTCGTTGCCGCATTTGTGGGGCGATCCGGTTCAACTGCGGCAATTGATGCAAAATCTGCTCAGCAACGCCCTGAAATTCAAGCGGGACGACAGGCCACCTATCGTGCAGATCAGCAGTGAACGGATACCCATCAGTCAGCTCCCTGCCACACTGCTTGAGCCGGTCAGAGCGACGCAGGCTTACTGGCTAATCCGCGTTACCGACAATGGGATAGGCTTTGCACCGGAATACTACGATCGCATTTTTGAAGTCTTCCAACGGCTGCACGGACGCAGTCAGTACAGCGGCACCGGTATTGGTCTGGCCATCGTCCGGAAAGTGGCTGAACAACATGGGGGGCTGGTTGTGGTCGATAGTCAGCCCGATGTCGGCTCCACCTTCTCCATCTACCTGCCCATGATAGAATGAATGATTGAATAAGCTAACGCAAATCATTCTGTCAATCATTCAACAGTTCAACCATTATCCAGTACCTGTTGGACTTCGCGTTCGCGTCGTTTCCGTTCGCGTCGTTCCTGCCGGAGTTGTTTGCGGGTTTTTACCGTGTCTGTTGGTACGGCTGCATCGGTGGGCGGGGTTTCGGGCTGAATGGTTGGCTGCTGCTCTTCGGTAGTCCGCTCGCGGTTGCCTTTGAACAGGCGCCGGAAGAAGTTACCAATACCCGTCCCGTCACCATCTGCATCAATATCGGGCTCGATTGGATCGACCATCAGACTATCCGACTGCATCAGCGTATCGACCGGTGGCAACTCACGGCGAAGCCCTTCGCGTAGCCGAACATCGTAAAAACCATATGCGCCCGAATCAGGAGCTGTCAGACCGCGTTTGGCCATAATCCGACCGATGATGCGGAAGTAGCCACGTACGTTACGCACCTGTAGCCCACCACCCGGTACGAACCAGCTGAGTGCGGCTTTAGGACGCGGTACGACAAAGGCCAGGAAGATACTTTCACCCAGCGACAGCTCCGATGGACGCTTCGCAAAGTAATAGCGTGCGGCTTCGCCGATACCATAGATGTTGCGGCCCCACTCGATGATGTTTAGGTACACTTCATACATCCGCTCTTTAGGTACGATGTGTTCGTTTTCGATCAGCCAAACAATCAGAATCTCTTCGACTTTCCGGGACAAAGTTTTGTTGCGGTTTAGAAACACATTCTTGACCAGCTGCATCGAAACGGTACTGGCCCCGCGCTTGAAGGATTTCTCTTTGAAGTTGGTCGCGATCGATACCCGGAAGGCTTTCTCGTTGAAGCCTTTGTGCGTAAAGAAGTTGTAATCTTCCGACGTTAACAACGCATTGCGCAGGTCGGGCGCTATCTCGTTGATTGGCGTATAATCGGGGTTTTCGGGACCAACGCGAATCGTGCGAACGGGTTTGCCTTTCTCATAGGGCGTATAGTCGAACGGTTTGTTTATAACGCCAAAATCCGTACGGCCCATCTTGAGAATGCGGAAGCCGTCGGGTGTCAGGCCGGAATCAAACTTCACCGAGTCGGGCAGGGCCGTATCGAATTGAAACGACAGGTCGTACTTGAGCTTGCCTTCTACCTGCATACCTTCGAGCGATTCGAATAGCCCCTGCGGGAACGAGTTAAACAGAGCCTGCGCATTCAATGGGTCGGTGTGCAGCTGTACGTTGTAAAGCTTACCCGAACCCGGTTGGCCTTCTTCTGCTGTCTGGTCGGGGAGCGTGTATTTGACGAACGGCCGCGCACTGACCTGACCCAGTCGTAAGGTTGACGTACTGTCGATGCCGACGTAGTTTTCGCCGACGAACAGCTTGGCATCCATCGATGCCTGTGGTACCAGTACGTCGGTCCGGGCGATAGCCGGATGGTTGACGCGCAGGTTCCGTACCGAGCCAGCCCCTTCCAGCCGGAACTCACCCCGCGACCGATCGACGTCGCGCAGTTGGCCCCGCAACGTGTCGGCCTGGAGCAGCAGGTTGTATTTCTTCTGAATGTACGCCAGTTCGAGCGGCTTGGGGCGACCGTCGGGCTGGTTGGCGAACAGGGCCAGGTCGTACTCCCGGTCGGCGGGGTCGGCGGTGCCGTCGAGGTGCCAGATCGCTTCGTTGCCGTTTAGCAGAATGGTCGATTTGACCTGCTCGTTATGAATGGTAGCCGTCTGTGTAAACAGCCGCAGCGTATCGTCGTTGTCGATGCCGACTACGTCCAGGTTCTTAACGTCCAGGTCGTCGGGAATTTTCGACAGGACATTGTCGATCAGGTTTTCGGCAACATCCGCCAGGTCGGTCTTCCGTCGTGTTGTCGTAGCTGCTGTAGCCGACGAGTCTCTCCGGGAGCGAAGCAGGAAGTCGACGTTGGTCAGCGAGTCACGTTTAACAACCTGAATCCGGGCGTTTTCCAGCGACATGGTCGACAGGCCAATCTTGCCCAGCAGCAGCGGCCACAAACGAACCGACACTTCAACCTGCTGAATACGGGCCAGGCTATCGCGGTCCTGCGGAACGACGGAAATATTACTGAAGGCGACGGAGGTAAGGCCCGTAAAATGAGCGTCGCCAATTTTCAGGTCGAGGTTATAATCTCGTTCGGCTTTGAGGGTAATCTTGGCGAGGGCCGTCTGGAGCAGACTTTCGCGTTTGGAAAAGGCGATACCGACACCTACGCCCGCAATCAACAGCAGACTAAGAAGAATTCCCCCCGTAATGCGAAGGGCTGTACGTTGACGATCCGTCATGCTTACACTAGTGATACGCAAAGGTAATGAATAATGGTTGGCGACACCCAGTCTGTCCGTTAGCTGTTTGCTGGCCGACGTGGGTCGATAAAATAAGGGTCAATGGACAAGACGGAACACTGACTACGAAGGGAATGTAGCGGATCGATCAGTACATGGCGCGACGGCGACAAGGGTACTACCGCCGATGGTATAGCAATACATAAGGTTTGGAAGTGCCGAAATTGCTGATCCATAAAACGGGCTAGTGCTGTTGGGGTTATATGGGGATTGTTCCAGCCAGCGGGTAGTTGTGTTACGTCCAGCGACTGAACTGCGTTGTCGGGGATACTGATCGTACATAGAATAAGTGGTGGTAAATCGGTCAGTGGTGTCCCATCCAGATGAACCATGTAGTCAAGAAAACAGAGTTCCGGGGTTGTTGCCGTGTAAACCAGCGGGCGACCCCGGACATTCCAGCGGCCACCGCGTAATTGGGCACCGACACCATCGAGAATGCTATTCCGATTGCTATCGGTCTGAATGCGATAGACGATGTGTGCCACTAGCTAAAGACGCCGTATTCGATGCGGCCTAAAATGGCTTCGACAAGTTGGATGCCGGTTGAACTATCCAGTAGATCCAATGGAGAACTGTTTTCGAGTAGTTGCAGCGGACGTCGTAGCCACCGGGTGAATTTACCCGCATCCTGGAATACCGATGCGCCATAGATAGTCAGCTGATCAAGAATCAGGAGCCGTTCGGAGGTTACGGGGTCAAGCCGACCTACTTTAGCCTGTCGATGAAAGGTAGCGACCGATTGGTTAAGCAGTCGGGCCATCTCCTTATCGGAAACCGCTAATAACCCGGCGACACGACCGGCTTCTGTACCAACCAGCCCCTGCCGCGATTGATCAATTAATTGCAAAGGCGTAAGAGGACTTACTAAATATAAACTGGCTGGAGCTGTCATACCTGGTAAGTACGTTGATCAACCGTTATTGCTAAACTCATTTGATAGTACGATAACGCGCTTTTGATCGACGTAGTACCTATTTGTATAAATTATCATCGGTAAGCTCGCCAGTTGTACGGTCGTTGCGCATGATCACATACGATAATCATGCGCAACGCGTTGCTAAAAATCGAGGTGGCAGTTCGTCCAGCCGTTATCGAAGCGGGTACCGAACTGCTGATAGAAACCAATAGCGGGCTGGTTCCAGTCGAGGACCTGCCACATCATGCCCGTGCAGTTGGTCTCGTGGGCCATCTCGACGGTCGCGTCGAGCAGGAGTTTACCAATACCATAGCCCCGGTATTCTTCCGTTACGATGATGTCTTCCAGGTACAGCCGTTTGCCTTTCCAGGTCGAATAGCGGAGATAGTACAGGGCCATGCCGACGATTTTTTTCGTTTCCGATTCTTCAGCTACGAGCAGTCCATAGAGTGGGTTGGGACCGAAGCCGTCGAGCGCCATCTGTTCAACGGTGTTGGAGACCTGATCGGCAGCGCGTTCGTAGACAGCCAGCTCGGTGACAAGCGCAAATGCATCGGGAACATCGGTAAGTTCGCCTGGGCGGATAGTAATCATAAGAGAGAAGAGAGAATGGTTGAATCGATGTAAAATTATAGCGTTGGATAGTTGTAGCGTTGTAAAGTTATAAAGTTGCGGTTTCCCGCCGGGACTGGCGTGTCAGCTCATCCGGCGAAGCAACCTTATAACGCTACAACTTTAAACTTATCAACTCTGTACCAACCCACGCCATTTATCGAGGGCCGCCTGAAAGTCGTCAGGTAGGGGGGAGTCAAATTGAAGCCATTGCTGCGTGCGGGGGTGAATGAAGCCAAGCGATTTGGCGTGCAGTGCCTGCCGGGGCATTAGCTTGAATGCGTTATCGACGAACGCTTTGAAACTGCCAACCGGTTGCCCGCGCAGTACGCGGTCGCCCCCATACATGGCGTCGTTGAACAGCGGGTGACCAATGTGTTTGAAATGTGCCCGGATCTGATGTGTCCGGCCGGTTTCAAGGTTACACTGCATCAATGCTATATAGCGGAGCGGTTCAAGCGTTTTGTAGTGCGTAACAGCCCATTTGCCCTTGCTCTCGTCGTCGTAAATCGCCTGTACCTTGCGGTCTTTGGCACTTCGGCCAATGTAACCCGTAATCGTACCGTCGGCGGGGTCGGGAATGCCCCACACCAGCGCGTTGTACGTCCGTTCGATGCTGTGTTCGAAAAACTGCCGCGCCAGGTGCGTCATCGCGTATTCGGTCTTGGCAATCACCATCAGTCCCGACGTGTCTTTGTCGATGCGATGCACTAGCCCCGGCCGGATGGCCCCATTGCGCGTAGTAGGCAGGTTCTGAAAGTGATAGACCAGCGCGTTGACCAGCGTGCCATCCCAGTTGCCGTGGGCGGGGTGAACGACCATGCCGGCAACCTTATTTAGTACCAGCAACTCGTCGTCCTCGAAAACGATGTCGAGTGGAATGTTTTCCGGCAGGATGTCGGTCTCGCGGGGTGGGTGAGGCAGCGAAACCGTGATGACGTCCAGTGGTTTGATGCGGTAACTGGCTTTGGTAGGCTGGTCGTTAACCCGAACCGACTCGACGTCGATACCAGCCTGAATTTTTGTCCGCGATGCATGGGGCAACCGGTCCATCAGGAACCGGTCGACACGCAGCAGGCCTTGCCCCTTGTCGACCACAATGCGGTGGTGTTCGTATAAATCGTCGTCTTCGGGTAAATCGTCGTCCAGGTCGGCCACCGCAGTCAATTTGGTTGATATTTGCCCAAAAATACGGCTTTAT